>JBILYA010000213.1:0-4476 GCA_044378065.1 Burkholderiales bacterium
GACTGGCCGTTAAGCGCCACCTCAACCGCCTTGCGCACCGTGGTCGGGATCGAGCCGAATACGGCACGCCACTCGGTCATCAAACCACTGAGTGCATCGCCGTCAGGATCGTGGCGCACCTGTTCCAGCAGCGCCGTCGCTGGGTCAGGGTGCCCGAGCCACATCAGTGGATACCGGCAATAGTCCGACCACGCCCCACCGAAAGTGACAATGCTGTCCACCACCCCACGGGGCGATCCAGCAGCACGCCATGCTTGAATGATCGTCAGCACCGCCGCCACGTAACGGCCGCGCTTCTGGCGAACCTTTTCGACTGGAAATCCTTTGTAGGACATCGTTGCCGGGGTCGCGCGTCGCGGGTCGATATGGATCGTCAGCACGCGGCGAAGCAGATCGCGTATTGGGCCGACGTTGTTCCCCGACCCCAGAAACAGGGTGCGGGTGCTGACTGTCGCCGTTTTGCTGACGCCCAGAATTCGGTCTGTGATGTACTCCGCCGTCAGCATGCGCTTGACGGTGCCGTGGGGTGTCCAGTCGGTGTCCATGTCATCGAATTCGATGACTGCCGGGCTGGTCAGCAGCAGGGACAGAATGACCTTGGTTGCCTCCTCCGAGGTCGTCGGATAGCTCACCTTGGCGTTTCCGCCCGGACCGGCGAAGGCGCCAATCAGTTCGCACAAGTAGGTCTTGCCGCTACCAAACACTGGCGCTCGAACGTGAAAGCCTGGTGCATATGCCAGCGTGGGGCGCACAACTGCGGTGAAGATCGCCGCAAGAGCCGCCGCCCTATCGGTATCACCCAAGAAATGAAACTCTGTGAGCAGGTCTTCGAGCAAGGCGAGTGCCGCTCGTGCAGCATCCGGTGTAGGGTCCGGAATGACAAACTGCCGCGCATCGAATACGCCAAAACGCTGCGAGGTTTTGTCATAACCAGCCTGCGTAATCAGCTCGCCATCCGACTCCCGGAAATACGGTTGCCGTGCCAAACCCACCAGCGGTGGCAGGTAACGAAAGCTCTGCCGATCGTAAAGAATCGCCGCGTGCCGTGGCGGCGGATCGCAGCGCACCCAGTCTTTGGCACGTCCGTCGTATTTCTCCCAGGTCGCCGCGACCGATAGCTCATGCGTTAGTGCCGGTGCGCTGGTCGGCACAATCGACGGATCACCGCTGGTCGAGTTGGTCGAGACAGAAACTATCAAGCTGCCCGCCTGATAATGCCGCCCACGGTTCGCCAGTTCCTTCTCCCCCGCATCCACCACGCGGTGCAAGTCGCCGGCCACCACGCGAATCACCGGCTTGTGCCGTGCTTGTGCGGAAGGCACACCTAAAAATTCGAGTAGCTCGCGAATGTGATACTTGTCGCGGTGCGAATGCTGGCAGCAGAAGCCCCCGACGGGATAGAGTTCGTCCGGCTCGAAGTAGGCCGTGCCGGTATCCAGTTGGTCGGAATGCTCCTGTACCCACGGGCACGTCATGTCGTGCTTGCCCGAACCCAGCGGTGTCTTGTACAGCCCACGCGCCTTGAGCGCTGCGACCACGGGGTTCTCCGCCGCCTTGGGCGTCAGCACATCGTCGGCATCATTGCCGACGCTGCGCGAGCTACTGTCTGTGCGGCCGGACGACGCGGAGGGCTTCGCGGGTTTCTTCGGTCGCCCAGCCGGTGCCAATTCCAGTTTCAGGTGATCCACAATCTCTTGCGGCGTATAGCGAGCGTCAGGCCGCCATTCGATCAGACGACACTGAAACGGCGCGCCACCCTCACCGGCATATTTTGGCTTGCCGTTGATCGCTACCGGCAGGCGCGCCCAGCGGCTCAACGGCCCTGACGCGCCCGCATCACATAAGCCAGATTCAATCACCGCATTGAGCAAACGCACGGCCACAGCGCCGTCGGTGAGCGGTTCCGCAAGGATGATCCCGCCTTGATGATTGCCGGGGCTTGTCTCTATCAGCCATGACAACTCAAACTCGCCGAGACGATCCAGCGGCACCTTTGTGCCGAGATCATCGAGCATCAGGAAATGGCAGGCTGCAAATTGGTTTTTGCGAGCCTTAAATGATCCATCATCAGCAGGGTAGAAGCTGGAACACCCAACGAAATTGTTGGTTTCTGCGGATGGGATATCCGTGGCCGGATCGAAACGGCGGGCAGGCCAGCCCCCGAGACCGGGATCGCCGCCTTTGGAAGAGACGGCAGCAAAGGCCCCTTCGGGCATGCACGGGAAGACCGCCGCGACGAACTCGGCGTTCGTGATCTGGAAAACACCGCCTTCGCCGCCTTTACCGGCTTCTACTGGGGCGGCTGGAAAAACTGTCGGCGCGTCCACAGGCAAAGCTGCCTCGATGCTCTCAGCGGTCATGACGCACCTCATCGCTAACAACCCGTGCCTCGCGCCAGGGGGGCATCATCGTGCGGCCCTCATCTCGGGAAGTGTTTGCGCCCACGCCTCGGCGTCACGCCGCAGGATTAAGGTCTTGCTGCCCGCCTTCACGGCGCGAAGCTCGCCGTCCTTGATTTTTTGGTAAGTGAAGGTCAGGCCGACATTGTAGTTTCGGCAGAATGCGGCAAGTGAATAAGCGCCGCGCAAGTCATCAGATTGATCCGGTCCCATATTTGCCCCTTTCGTTCGCACACAAGCGTGCAGCGGAGGCAAATATTGTCCCACGGACTAATCCGGTGATGTTGGGACAACAAGGACAGGAGCTTATTGTCCTTTCGGCAATCTTCCCTTTACTTGCCGCCCTGCCTTGGTGGATGTGGTGGGCCTGTCCCGGATGGGCGCGGTGCTGTGTCGCTTTCTGGTCAACACTCTCATTGCTCCAGCAACTTTTTTTTCTTCTGCGGTAAGCTTCTTCTTTTCAGCCGGGGCGTTAAGTGCTGCCGTCGCGCGCTTGTGGGCTTGCTCGCGCCGTTCCCGATCCTCCGTTATTTTGGGCTGAAGGCGTTGGATGGCCTTACTCAACGCAGCTTGGGTTGTGTGTTTGGTGTACGCTTTCGTCAGCTTGCTTTCCTTCTCCCGGTCGCCTGCGGTGCGAGCTTCCAGAATCGCGACCACCAGCGGGGCTTTGCGCTTTTTGCGAGGCGCGTTTGGTGGTCGTTGAGGGCGCATCTCCTGGATGAATTCCTCGAAAAGACACAGTGCCAGCGTAGAGGCGTCTTCAAAATCAAGGTGCGGCTCACTGCAAAGCATCTCGCGCACTTTTCCGAAGCACTCTCTGATGGTGCGCTCGCAGGCCGTGACGTCTATGGGCTCTTGCTCAGTTAACCATGGCTCGTCCTGCTCCGGTTTCTGTTCCATCACGCCACCGCTTTCTGCATGGGAAGCACCTTGCCGGCTTTTGTGATGTTACCGCAGACAGTGGCCCATTGTTCCATGAGCGCGCGTCGCTTCTCAAAAAGGTCGCCACGACGATACGCCGCTTCCACCTTGTCCCCCACCGTGTGAGCCAGCGCCATCTCGGCAACCTCGCTCGGGAAGTTCGTGCGCTCTGCGCACCAGTCGCGAAAGGTGGAGCGGAAACCGTGCGCCGTAAGATCGTCCTGCCCCATGCGCCGCAGCAACATGAGCATCGCCATATTTGATAGCGGCCTGTCCTGCGCGGCGCCCGCAAACACGAAGCTCTTGGCGATTTCCTTTTCCTGCCGGTTCCCCGAGGCATCGGGCTTTAGTGTTCTGAGGATTGCGATGGCCCTGGGGGAAAGGGGCACACGATGCTCGCGGCCGGCCTTCATACGCTCGGCGGGTACCGTCCAGATTTTCTCGCCCAGATCGATTTCGCTCCACCTCGCGCCAATAACCTCGCCCGTGCGCGCTGCCGTCAGGATCGCGAATTCGAGTGCACGGGCTGCCGTGCCAGTTTCGGCCCGCAGCGCCACCATGAAATCTCCCAGCCCATCGAAGGCGAGCGCCGCATGATGCTGCACCTTCTGGACCTTGGCGCGCGCCGGCAAAAGCTTATCGAGATGCCCCCGCCAGCGGGCCGGATTTTCGCCTTGGCGATATCCCCTGACTTTGGCCCAATCCAGCACAGCCTCGATCCTGCCGCGCAGCCTGCTTGCCGTCTCGGTCTTCGTCGCCCAGATCGGCTCCAGCACCTTCAGGACAAGGCCAGTATCGATGGTCTGCACCGCCAGCGAGCCGAGAATGGGCTCGGCATAGGTGGCGAGCGTCGCCTCCCACTGTGCGGCGTGCTTGGCGTTGCGCCAGCCAGCACGGTGAGCCTCGACGTAGCGCTCGGCCGCATCCTTGAACGTCACGGTCTTGGCCGCGTCGGCGAGCAGGGAAGCCCGTACAGCGCTGCGCTCGGCGAGCGGGTCCTTGCCGTGTGCCTTCAGGCGACGGGCTTCTGCGGCCCTTTGCCGGGCTTCTGCGAGGGTGATCTCCGGGTATTTGCCGATCCCCATCTCGTGTGGGACTCGGTTGAGCATGTAGCGGAACACCCAGGAGCGCGCCGTCGGCGATGACACGCGCAACC
>JBILYA010000215.1:0-4443 GCA_044378065.1 Burkholderiales bacterium
TTCACGGTGACTTCAGCACCGCAGCGTGCGGCAAACAGCATTTCACAAAGCGTCGTCAGCAGACCGCCATCCGAGCGGTCGTGGTAGGCCAGCAGCAGTCCGTCGCGATTCAGTTGCTGAATGGCCGTAAAAAAGGCTTTTAATTCCTTTGCCGCAACCATATCCGGCGTAGTGTCGCCGGTCGCATCATAAACCTGTGCCAGTGCTGAAGCACCGAGCCGGTTACGTCCGCCGCCCAGATCAATCAGCAGCAGGTCGGTATCACCGCAATCCGTACGCAGTTGCGGCGTCAGGGTGCGTCGCGCATCGTTAACGGGTGCAAACGCCGAGACGATCAAGGACAACGGCGCCACCACTTCCTTGCGCATACCGCTGTCGCTCCATGTCGTCTTCATCGACAGACTGTCCTTGCCCACCGGAATGCTGATGCCGAGTTGCGGGCACAGTTCCAGCGCGACCGCGCGCACGGTATCGAACAGCGCCGCATCTTCGCCGGCGTGACCGGCTGCGGCCATCCAGTTAGCTGACAGCTTGATGTCGCCAATTTTTTCAATGGACGCAGCGGCAATATTGGTCAGCGCTTCACCCACCGCCATGCGGCCAGAGGCCTGCGGATTCAATACCGCCAGCGGCGTGCGTTCACCCATGGCCATCGCTTCGCCGCAGGTCTCGTGATAACCCATCAACGTCACCGCCACATCGGCCACCGGAACCTGCCACGGACCGACCATCTGGTCTCGCGCCGTCATGCCGCCCACCGTACGGTCGCCAATGCTGATCAGGAAAGTCTTGTCAGCCACCGTCGGCAGCCGCAGCACGCGATACAACGCTTCGCGGATATCGATGCCGCCGGCATCAAACACCTGGCCTTCTCGGACAATGCGTTTGACGTCGCGCAGCATTTTCGGCGGTTTACCGAGCAGCACCGACATTTCCATGTCGACCGGATTGTTGCCGAACACGCGGTCATGCACCTGCAACTGACCATCCGCTGTTGCGGTGCCGACCACCGCAAACGGGCAACGCTCGCGTTCACAAATGGCGCGGAAACGTTCGATATCCTTCGGCGCGATCGCCAGTACATAACGCTCCTGTGCCTCATTGCACCAGATTTGCAGCGGCGACATGCCCGGCTCTTCACTCGGCACTTCTCGCAAATCAAAGTGCGCACCGCGGTGCGCTGTGTGCGCCAGTTCCGGCAAGGCGTTCGACAAACCACCGGCACCAACGTCGTGGATTGACAGGATCGGATTGTTTTCCTGGAGTCCCCAGCAACGGTCAATGACTTCCTGCGCTCGCCGTTCGATTTCCGGATTGCCGCGCTGAACGGAATCAAAATCCAGGTCTTCCTGGTTGGCACCGGTATCCATGCTGGAGGCCGCACCGCCGCCCAGCCCGATCAGCATGCCCGGACCGCCTAACTGGATCATCAGCGCACCTTCGGGCAGCGCATTTTTAGAGGTATGCCGTGCCGCGATATTGCCGAGACCGCCGGCGATCATGATCGGCTTGTGATAACCGCGCACTTCCTGACCGACGCGCATTTCATAGCTGCGGAAATACCCTGCCAGATTCGGCCGGCCGAATTCATTATTGAACGACGCACCGCCGATCGGTCCGTCGAGCATGATCTGCAGCGCCGAGGCAATGCGCCCCGGCTTGCCCACCGGATTGGCTTCCCAAGGCTGCTCTGCGCCGGGAATGCGCAGATTGGAGACCGAAAATCCGCTGAGCCCCGCTTTCGGTTTTGCGCCGCGTCCGGTGGCACCTTCATCACGGATCTCACCGCCGGCGCCCGTCGACGCACCGGGGAACGGTGAAATCGCCGTCGGGTGATTGTGCGTCTCGACCTTCATCAGAATATGCGTCAGTTCGCGGCTGTAACGGTAACCACCGCCGTCCGCCGGATAAAAGCGCTCGATCTCGGCACCCTCGATCACCGAGGAATTGTCGGAATACGCCACCACCGTGCCCTGCGGATGCTTTTCATGGGTCACGCGAACCATGCCGAACAGCGAACGGTCCTGCTTCTCGCCGTCAACAATCCAGTCCGCGTTGAAAATCTTGTGACGGCAATGCTCGGAATTGGCCTGCGCGAACATCATCAGCTCGACGTCAGTCGGATTGCGGCCCATCCGCGTGAAATTGTCGAACAGGTAATCGATTTCGTCATGCGACAGCGCCAGACCCATGGCGCTATTGGCCCGCACCAGCGCTTCACGTCCGCCACCCAGCATGTCCACGCTGGCCAGGGGCTTCGGATCCATGCGCCGGAACAGCGCTTCGGCGGCGTCCAGCGTATCGAGTACCGACTCGGTCATCCGGTCGTGCAAATGCGGCAGCAGTTTCGTGCGCTGTTCAGGACTCAGCGGCTGGCCGTTGATGCTGCACCACCAGGCAATGCCGCGTTCGATGCGGGTCACGGCAGGCAGACCGCAATGGCGGGTAATGTCCGTGGCTTTCGAAGACCAGGGCGAAATCGTTCCAAGCCGCGGCGTCACCAGCAGCAGCGTGCCTTCCTGCGCCACCGGAGCCGTTGCCGGCCCGTAGGTCAGAACGCGTTCAAGCTGCTGAAGGCCCGAAGCATCCAGCGCGTCCTGCAAATGAATGAAATGCCAGAATTCGGCGTTGATCTGCAGGCCGGACAAATCGGCAGCCACGGCCTGAAGCAGTTTTTTCCGACGGAATGCCGAGAGGGCGTCGCGTCCTCGGAGCCTGAGGAATTGCGGCATGATGGGCAGATGATGGTAAAGCGTGATTTTACCCGAAACCGGACAGTGGCCGCTGAGCGCCATGCGTTAAAATCGCCATCATGATGAATCTGCCGCATGCCGCACCGGTGTTGCTGACCGCCGAACTGCGCAAAGTCGAACAAGCTGCCCTCAAAGGCAGTAAACCCGCCCCGCTGATGGCACGTGCCGGACTGGCTGCAGCCGAATTGGCCCGCAACCTCGCCGGCGACAGCGGCAAATCCGTATTGATCATCGCCGGCCCCGGCAACAACGGCGGTGACGCACTGGTTGCTGCCCTGCACCTCAAACAGTGGTGGCATCCGGTCACCGTGGTCTGCCCCGGCGGCACGAATAAATACACCGGCGAAGCTGCCGCGGCACTGCACGACTGGAAAGCTGCGGGCGGCACGTGGCAGCAGCGCATTCCGGCAACGCAGGACTGGTCGCTGGTCATCGACGGTCTGTTCGGCATCGGACTGCAGCGCGACCTCAGCGGCGATTACGCAGCGCTGGTGGAACAGATCAACAGTCTGGATGCGCCGGTGCTCGCCCTCGATATTCCCAGCGGTCTCGACGCCGACACGGGACGGATCATGGGTTGCGCCGTTGTCGCCGACCACACCCTGACTTTCATTGCTTTAAAACCCGGCCTGCTGACGCTGGACGGTCCCGAGCATTGCGGCACACTGCATGTAGCCGATCTCGACCTTACGGATGCCGTCGCTGCAGCAGCTCATGGCGTGTTGATTGCGGAAGGCGTGCTGCACCATTTGCTACCGCAGCGGCCACTCAATTCGCACAAGGGCACTTTCGGCAGCGCCGGCATCATTGGCGGCAACCACGGAATGACGGGTGCCGCCCTGCTGGCCGGACGCGCCGCACTGAAATGCGGCACCGGCCGTGTTTATGTCGGCCTGCTCGACATTAACGCCCCGCTCGTCGATCCGCTGCAACCGGAACTGATGCTGCGTCCGGCTGATGGCGTGCTGCGGCTGGATCATCTGAGCGCACTGGCCGTCGGCCCCGGACTGGGTGATACCCCGGATGCTGCGGAATACCTCGACTGGGCATTGGAGCAAGCGCTGCCGCTGGTGCTGGATGCCGATGCGCTGAATCTGGTTGCGACTTTCGATGAAATAAAAAGTAAATTGAAACAAAGAGTTACATCAACCATTCTGACACCTCACCCGGCCGAAGCTGCCCGCCTGTTGGGCTGCGACACGAAGGAAGTCCAGCAGGATCGCGTCGCCGCGGCGCTGAAACTTGCCCGGGAGTTCAATGCAGGCGTCGTGCTCAAAGGCTGCGGCAGCATCAGCGCCTGGCCCGACGGTCACTGGGCCATCAATACTTCAGGAAATCCCGGCATGGCCAGCGCCGGTATGGGCGATGTGTTGACGGGCATGCTCGTCTCACTGCTCGCTCAAGGCGTTGATGAAAGACATGCACTAACCGGTGCCGTCTACCTGCACGGTGCCGCAGCAGATCGCTGTATCAACGAAGGGAAAGGTCCGATCGGACTGACAGCCGGCGAACTGATTGACGCAGCCCGTGGGCTGCTCAATCCGCACTGAATTACGCAGCCAGCGCGCGCACCGCAAAAATCCCCAGTAGCGTCATCGCCAGCGACCCGATCAGGTGGGTGCCGATCAGGGTCATAGCCCAGCCGTAACGCTCGCCTTGCAGCAGAGCCACGGCCTCCAGTGAAAACGCG
>JBILYA010000214.1:0-4443 GCA_044378065.1 Burkholderiales bacterium
GCACGCAGCACACGTTCGCCCTCTTTCACTTCACGTTGATTGCGGGTTTCCGCGCTGATCGCAACCTGTTCGTTGTCGATGGTGACGTGGATATCTTCTTTTTTCACGCCGGGAATTTCAGCGTGAACAATGTAGGCATGCTCGTCTTCACGGACGTCGATACGGATCGGCTGCGCCGCCTGCGGCGTACCTTCAAAAGCCATCGGCCGCACAAAAAAACCGCGCAGCAGTTCATCGAACGAATCGTCAAACGGATTAAAGCGGGTTACATTCACCATGATGTTCTCCTTGAATCAAAGTGGCGCCTGGCGCCGTGCAAGGAATATGGGTGGCGCCGGCGGCATTTCAAGAGCGGTCGGCTACACGACCCGCCCCGATACGGAATATTTCAATAAATATTTGTTTTTAAAGGATTTTATTTGTCTGCGGATGCCAACCCGGCGATAACGCCCGAAGCCATCGAAGGCGAACGCGCCTATCTGCTGCGCTACGCGTCGCTGCAGTTGCGCAATCCGGCACAGGCTGAGGACGCGGTGCAGGAAACCCTGCTCGCCGCACTGGAAGGTCTTGAACGGTTTTCCGGCCGCTCATCGCTGCGCACCTGGCTCACCGGCATCCTCAAACACAAAATCATCGACCATCTGCGCCGCAGCGGCCGCGAACGGCCGCTCGGCAGCGACGACGATGAGCGCTCCGAGACCGAGATCGTCGACGCGCTGTTCGCCGAAGACGGCCACTGGCGCGGGGTTCCCGCGGACTGGGGCAGCCCGGCCAAATCCCTCGAAAACAGCCGTTTCTGGAAAGCCTTCGAACTCTGCCTGCAGCGCCTGCCGGTGCGCACCGCGCGGGTATTCACCATGCGTGAAGTCATGGAAATGAGTACCGACGACATCTGTCAGGAACTGGAGATTTCCACGACCAACTGCTGGGTCATGCTGCATCGCGCGCGACTGACGCTGCGCGAATGCCTGGAGATGACCTGGTTTGACGGACAACCCTCATGATTCCCGACTGCAAACAAACCTCGCAATTGCTGTCGCAGGCGCAAGACCGTCCTCTCGGCTTCATCGAGCGCCTGCGCATGCGCGTGCATCTGGCGATCTGTGACCGCTGCCGCCGCGTCAGCAAGCAATTTGATTTCCTGCGCGCCGCGGTACGCCATTATCGAGACGGCGAATAAGCCGCAACGGGAACTCTGCAGGCATCTGCAGGTCATTTCCGAGGTCGGAACACGCCGCCCCTTGGCTATAATCCGACCCTTTATTCGATTTTTCGACCTTCTTCTTTCGACATTCTTCTTTCGACCTTCCCCGCGAATGGAACTCTCCGTGCACCGTTTTTTCTCCCGCTTTTACTCCCGTCTGTTCAGCACAATCGCCGTCTGCTGCCTGGCTTTCTCCGCGATGGCGCAACAGGCAATGCCCACGCCGCCGTCGGTGGAAGCACGCGCCTGGCTGCTGCTCGACTTCAACAGCGGACAGGTGCTCGCCAGCCAGAACGCCAATGACCGCTTTGAGCCGGCGTCGCTGACCAAGCTGATGACCGCCTATCTGGCATTCAGTGCACTGAAACAGAAAACGCTCAAACCCGACCAGGTGATTCCGGTTTCAACCCGCGCCTGGAAATCCGAAGGCTCACGCATGTTCATCGAGCCGAACAGGCCGGTGATTGTTGAAGACCTCCTGCGCGGCATGATCATCCAGTCGGGCAATGACGCCAGCGTCGCGCTGGCCGAGGCCATCGGCGGCAGTGAGGAAGTGTTTGCGCAGATGATGAACCGCGAAGCCAAACGCCTGGGCCTGGTCAACACCAACTTCATCAACGCCACCGGACTGCCCGGCCCGCAGCTCTATTCGTCGGCGCAGGACCTGTCACAGCTGGTGGTCGCGCTGATCCGCGACTTCCCCGAGCACTACGCGTTGTACTCGCAAAAAGAATTCCGCTACAACAACATCACCCAGGCCAACCGCAACCGCCTGCTCTGGCTCGACCCTACGGTCGACGGCGTCAAGACCGGCTTCACCGACAATGCAGGTTATTGCCTGATCACCTCGGCGCGTCGCGGTGACCGCCGTCTCGTTTCGGTGGTACTCGGCACGGCTTCGGAAAGCGCGCGTGCCACCGAAAGCCAGAAGCTGCTGAACTGGGGCTTCCAGTTCTATGACAGCGTGAAGCTCTACGGCCGCAACCAGCCGGTGACCCAGCTGCGCGTGTGGAAAGGCGCCTCCGACATGCTCAAGGCCGGATTCACCAGCGATCTCTATATCGCCCTGCCCAAAGGCCAGAACGACAGGATCAAGGCGACGGTTGAAAGCCTGCAGCCGCTGCTGGCGCCGGTCACACCGGGCCAGCGCGTCGCAACACTGAAGCTGGAAATCGACGGCAAGCCCTACCGCGAACTGCCGGTGGTGGCACTGGAAGCGGTGCCGGTCGCGGGCATTTTCGGCCGCACCTGGGATTCGCTGCGGCTGCTGTTCAAATAAGCGCCTTGCGACTTACACTTTGATCCTGCAATAACACCAACCGGAACGGAATCGCCATGCCCGACATCGTTTATCTGAACGGCAAGTTCATGCCCATCGAGGAAGCCCATGTGCCGGTACTCGACCGCGGCTTCATATTCGGCGACGGCGTGTACGAAGTCGTCCCGGTGTATTCCAGACACGCCTTCCGCCTGGCCGAACACCTGCGCCGTCTGCAGTACAGCCTCGACAAAATCCGTATCACCAATCCGCACAGCGATGCCGAATGGGCGGCGCTGATCGCTGAAATCGTCAAACGCCACGACGGTGAAGACCAGTCGATCTATTTCCAGGTCACCCGCGGCGTGGCCAAACGCGATCACGCCTTTCCGAAAGGCATCAAGCCGACGGTATTCATGATGAGCAATCCGCTGGTGACGCCGTCACCGGCGCTGGTCGAGTCCGGCGTCGCCTGCATCAGCGCCGTAGACTACCGCTGGCTCAATTGCGACATCAAATCGGTTTCGCTGCTCGGCAACTGCATGCTGCGCCAGCTGTCGGCCGACGTCGGCGCCACGGAGACCATCCTGTTCCGTGACGGCCAGCTGACCGAGGCGTCTTCCAGCAATGTGTTCATCGTCAAGGACAGCGTGGTGCTGACCCCGCCCAAGGATCACCTGGTGCTGCCGGGCATCACTTACGACGTCGTACTCGAGGTCGCACGCGCGCGGGAATTCGAAGTCGAGGTGCGCGGCGTCACTGAAGGCGAAGTGCGCAGTGCCGATGAGATCTGGCTCACCTCATCGACCAAGGAAGTGCTGGCGGTCACCACGCTCGACGGCAAACCGGTCGGCGACGGCAAACCCGGGCCGCTGTTCCGGCGCATGCATGCGCTGTACCAGCAGTTCAAGCAGGAACACATGAGAGCCGCCGCGTGACGACTGAAATACCGGGCGACGCGCAGCCGTCGCTGATCGAATACCCCACCGATTTTCCGCTGAAAATCGTCGGCACTACGCAGCCCGGTTATGCCCAGGCGATTCTCGCCATCGTCAAAAGACATGCACCGGACTTTGACGATGCCACGATGGCGATGAAAACCAGCAAGAAGGGCAAATACCTCAGCGTGACCTGCGTGATCCGCGCCACTTCGCGCGAACAGCTCGATGCGCTGTACCAGGAACTGTGCGATCACCCGATGGTGGTGATGGTCCTGTAGCCCCGGCTGCGGCAGGCGTTATTTCGTCAGCTTGCGCTGGTGGATCACGCGCAGTTCTTCCGCATACTCGCGGTTGAAATCCGAACCCGTGCCGGTCAGGTAATTGCGAAAGTCGGTACAGGCCGTCTCCATGCCGTCGCGCGGCTGCGCCAGCAGTTCGTCGCGCTCGCCGTTGCGGTATTCCAGAACGGAGCCCTCGTATTTGCCCACGTTGCGCATATAGTCTTTTTCGTCTTTCGACGAGCCGCGGATCATCAGGGTCACGCGGTTATCCAGTTCATTGAGCATCCCCTTGTGGCGCATCTGCCAGGCGGCATAGGCTTTTTCCCCGGCCTTGGCCTGAGCCGGAAACGCCTGGGCGCAGGCGTCGCGCACGGCCAGCAGACGCTGGTGCGCCAGATAGACGCGGCTCAGGCTGGAGCCGTATCGCGATCCCGTGTCGCCGCTGTCCTGGGCCGCCGCCGGTAGCACAAAACCGATGGCCAGCATTCCGATCCACACGCCAAGCACACGCACTGCCGCCCCCTGAACGTCCTATAATGATGCGTCATTATCCCATCATTACCGGCGCCACTCTGCCGGTCGCACCGTGTCCGATCTTTCTTCCATCCCGGTTGCTGTTGTCGCTGAACCGCCGGTCATCCACCGGCTGGGGGAAGTGCCGTACGCGCCGACGCTGGAACGCATGCAGACATTCACACGGAACCGCGACAGCAACACCCGCGACGAACTGTGGCTGCTCGAACACCCTCCGGTCTATAC
>JBILYA010000013.1:0-15326 GCA_044378065.1 Burkholderiales bacterium
TTCTTAAGCCCGGCACAACATGCGCCTTCGCATACTCGGTTGCTCCGGCAGCATTGGCGGACAACAACACCGGACGACGTCTTTCCTGGTTGATCAGGATATTCTTATAGACGCCGGAACCGGCGTTGGTGAGCTCTCGCTTCCGGAACTGGCGTTGATTGACCATGTGTTTGTCACGCATTCCCATCTCGATCACGTTGATTCCATCGCTTTTATTCTGGATTCGGTCGGTGCAATGCGGCCGAAGCCGCTGACGGTCCATGCGACGGCGCCGACGATCGAAATCCTGAAAAAGAACCTGTTCAACTGGGACATCTGGCCGGATTTCACGGTGATTCCGACGGCTCAGGAGCCGTTCATGCAGTATCAGGAAATCGCCGTGGGCAATGTCATCGACATCGGTAAGGGGCGCAGGATTACCGCGCTGCCCGCCAATCACACGGTGCCGGCTGTCGGATACTGGCTGAACAGCGGCAAGAGCAGCCTGGTGTTCAGCGGCGATACCGGTCCGAACGATGCCCTGTGGGAGATCGTCAACGGCGTCGACAATCTCAAATATCTGATCATTGAAACCGCGTTTTCCGACAAGGACCGCCGTCTGGCCGAACTGGCCCTCCACCTTTGCCCTTCGATGCTCGGCGAAGAATTGGCCAAGCTCAAGCGTCCGGCTGAGGTCTATATAACCCACCTCAAGCCCAGCGAAATCGAGCTGACGATGCAGGAGATTGAGGAACTTTCAACACCGGTGCCGCCGCGGCTGCTCCAGAACAACCAGGTTTTCGACTTCTGAACCCGGATGCGGACGCGGCTTGCGCGTCCGCCGGTCAGGACGGAGAATTCCCACAGGGGTCTCGCCGGCACAGTGTCGGCATTTCAATTCAAAAATGAAAAAAGAAGTTCCAGTCGAAAAACTCGAGTTCGGCGTATTCATCTCCGAACTGGACCGGCCATGGACGGAAACGCCGTTCATGTACCAGGGTTTCATTCTCAGCAATGAAAAGCAGCTGGAAGCGCTGAAGAAATACTGCAAAAAAGTCTATATCGATCTCGACAAGGGACCGGACCTGCCGGACCGCAGTCAGCTGCAGACCGGTGATATAGGGGGGCCGCCGAAGCCGCCGCCTCCGCTGGGCCCCAGCGTGCTGACCACGATCAAGACCAAGGTCACCTATCGCGAGCAGGCCACTGTTGACGAGGAATTGCCGGTCGCCCGGACTGCACAGCGGCAAACCGAAGTCGTGCTCAAGGACATCATGAGCAACGTCGAAGCCGGCAAGGCGCTGGATGCGCCGCGCGTGCAGGAGGCCGTGACCAGCATGACGGACAGCGTGGTGCGCAATCCGGATGCGATGATGCTGCTCGCCAAGCTCAAACAGAAGGGTGGCCATACGCTGGACCGCGCTTTCGGCGTTTCGATTTATATGCTGACCTTCGGCCGCTTCCTGCAGTTGCCGCGCGAACAGCTCGATCTGCTGGGCATGGTCGGGCTGCTGCAGGACGTCGGCATGACCGCAGTGCCCGAGGAAGTGGTCACCAAAAAGGGGGCGCTGAGCAAAGTCGAAATGATGGTCTGCCGCAGTCATATCACTCATTCGGTGGCGATCCTCAGGGATACGCCCGGATTGCCAGCCGAACTGCCCGCGCTGGCCGCGCTGCATCATGAACGCTACGACGGCAGCGGTTACGAGAAAGGCCTTAAAGGCGACCAGATCGGCCTGTTCGGCGCGATTGCCGGCCTGGTCGACTGTTTTGACGCGATGATCCATGCACGCTCCTACGGTGAGGTGTATTCGCCGTCGAACGCACTGAATTACCTGTACAACTCGCGCAACACCCTGTTCGACGGCCCGCTGGTCGAACAGTTCGTGCAATGCATCGGCATCTTCCCGGTTGGCGCGCTGGTCGAGCTGAACTCCGGAGAAGTTGGCATAGTGATCGCACAGAACATGGTGCGGCGCCTGCTGCCGCGGGTGATGGTGGTGCTCGACGCAAAAGGCAATCCGCTGCACCCGCAGATGATCCTCGACCTGGCGCAGGAACCGAAGGCTGCACCGGGCGTTCCCTATCGCATCAAGCGCACGCTGGAGCAGGGCAGTGTCAACATCGATCCCTCCGAATTCTTCCTCTGAGCCGTCCGCCGGCGAAGCCGCACCCAGCCTGGGTGCATTGACCGCCCGGCTTGCCGAGGAGTTCGGTGCGGGCCCTGATACTTTCGCCACGGTAGCCAGTGTGTTTGCCGATGTCTGCGAACGTGCACCCGATCTGTTTGTGCCGGCAGCAGGCACTCTCGATGCCGCGTTTGCCAAAGGCGGCACCGATCCGGCACCGATCATCGCCGCGCTGGGTGAATGGGCGCTTGATGCCGAAGGCGAGCCGCTGGAACGCATGCGCCGCGATTGCCAGCGTTTCCAGGCGGCGATGACGCGCGGTGCGCTGCGGCTCTATGCAACGGAACCCGAGCGCTGCAGCGAAAGCCTGATCGCACTGCAGCGTTTCAATTTTCTGCAACTGGCCCTGCTGGCATCGCTTGCGTCGCGCGGTCAGGACGAAGGCGGTGTGGTGCGTACGCTGCCGACACCCGAATATGCGGCGTTCATGGAAATATTCCGTGCCGCCATCGAAACTCACAAGCAGGACGGCAAACATCTGGCCTTGCTCCTGCTGCAGGTGGGCAAGACGGAACAGATTGACCGGCAACTGGGTTTGCAGAAAGGCGAAGCATTCATGCTGCGGGTCACGCGACGCATGCGCGAAGGCGTGCTGCGCAAGCAGGACCAGCTGGGCCGCGTCAGCCGCGACCAGTTTGCCTGCCTGCTGCCGCGCATCGCCGGCGAAGGCGTGGCGATACTGGCAGCCAACAAGGTGCTCGGCACTCTCGAAGCGCCGATACCGCTGGGTGACCGCACCTTCGATACCGACGCGGTGATCGGCATCGCAGTGTTTCCGGAACACGGTTCCGATCCGCAGACCCTCGTGCGCAACGCCAAGCTGGCGGCGCGCGAGGCGCGTAACGCCCCGGGCCGTACGGCGGTTTATGACCCCGCGCACGGCGCCAACGAAGAACGTGAGATGCGTTACGAAGGTCGCCTGCGCCATGCGCTGGAGCAAGGCACGCTGGATCTGGTGTTTGAACCGCAGCTCGATGCGCAGTCGGGTCGTATCGGCGGACTGGACTGCATCCTGCACTGGAGCGATGCCGAGCTCGGCGAGGTGTCGGAAGATCAGGCGCTGCAAACCGCTGAAACCGCAGGGATGATCCGTGAGCTGACCTGGTGGATTTTCAACAATGCGTTGCGCCAGGGTGCGGAGTTTGCGCGTGCCGGGCTGGAGTGCAAACTCGGGCTGACGGTTTCCGCCAGCGGACTGTTGCAGCCGGATTTCCCGGAATTTGTCGACCGCGCATTGCGCACCTGGGGTGTGCCGCCGGGTCGCGTGGTCATCGGCATCCATGAAACCGCGATCGCCGGCGAACTTGGACCGGTCAAGGATGCGCTGGCGCGGCTGAAGCGTCTCGGCGTACGTCTGGGTATCGACGGATTCGCCACCGGCGCATCGTCGCTGAGCAACCTGGCACAACTGCCCTTCGATGAACTGAAGCTGAGCGCCAGTTTTGTGTCGGACATGCAGCAGTCACCCGTCCACGGCAAACTGGTGCGCGCGCTGGTCCGGCTGGCGCGCGATCTGGGACTGCGACTGACCGCAGAAGGCGTCAACGACGGGCAGACCGTGGTCGCGCTGCTGGGTCTCGGCTGCGAACGTGTGCAGGGCGCGCATGTCAGCGAGCCGCTGACCGCGAAGGACATCCTGATTTTCGAACAAAGCGGTTCCGGTCTCGCCAAACTGCGGCTTTCCGACCTATGAGCAAGCCAGTTGCCGGGAGTGCCGATACGGAGATCAGCGCCGAGATCATCCGCGGCATTCTTGAGCGCCGGCTGGCCCCGGCGGCGGTGGAGCAGTTGCTCGCCGAGTTGCCGGATGCAGGCAAGGCCCAGCTGCTGCTGCGTATCGCCGCGGTTGCCCGGCGCAATTCCGCGCTGGTCGATGTTGCCAACCGCGTTTCCGATACGCTGTCGCTCGATGTTCTGTTCGTGCGCTTGCTGGAGGTCGTGACCGAGTCGCTCGATGCCGAGCGCAGCTCTCTGTTTCTGCACGACGCTGAAACCGGTGAACTGTTTTCCCGCGTGATGCAGGGCAATGCCGTGGGCGAAGTGCGTTTTCCTGCCGGTCAGGGCATTGCGGGTTCCGTGTTTACCAGCGGTGCGGGTGAAATCATTCCCGACGCCTACGCTGATCCGCGCTTCAACCGCTGGGTGGATACCGAAACCGGCTACCGCACGCGCAACCTGCTGTGCGTGCCGATCCGCAACAACCGCGGCGAAGTCATTGGTGTGACCCAGGCGCTCAACAAGCGCGCCGGAGAATTCGATACCGAAGACATGCAGGCGCTGGAGGCATTGTCCTCGCAGGCCGCCGCCGCGCTGGAAAACGCGCGTATGTTCGAACGTGTCGAACGTTCCCAGCGCGAGGAAGCGCTGCTGCTGGATGTGGTCAGTTCGATCACTTCCGAAATCAAGCTCGATCCGCTGCTGGAGAAAATTCTCGCTGCGGCAACCCAGTTGCTCGGTGCTGATCGCGGCGCCCTGTTTCTCTACGATGCCGCCAGAAACGAACTGTGGTCGCGGGTCGCCGGCGGCGAGGGATCGGGTGTCATCCGTTTTCCGGCCGGCGTGGGCATTGCCGGGGAATGTTTCACCACTGGCAACTGCATCAATATCGACGATGCCTATCGCGACCCGCGTTTCAATCAGGCCGTGGACAAGGACACCGGCTACCGCACACGCAACATCCTGTGCATGCCGATCGCCACGCGCGGCGGCAACAAGGTCGGTGTGATGGAGATCCTCAACAAGAAGAACGGCGCGTTTACGGCCGGCGACCAGCGGCGCCTGGAGGCGCTGTGCGCACAGGCCGCGGTTTCCATCGAAAACGCCCAGCTGTTCGAGGATGTCAGCGATTCACGCAATTACAACGAAAGCATCCTGCGCAGCATGAGCAACGGCGTGGTCACGCTGAATGCCGGCAATGTCGTCAGCAAGGTCAATCATTCGGCGTTGCGCATCCTGCAGCGCGGTGAAAACGAGATTCTGGGCCGTGAAATCGGGCAGATTTTCAGCGGACCCAACAGCTGGGTCACCAACAGTCTCGACAAGGTGCTGCGCACGGGGCGCACCGACAGCACCGTGGATTCAGACCTGGTGCTGGGCGCGCGCAATGCGGTATCGGTCAACATGACCGCGGTGCCGCTGCAGGACATGCACGATGAGCGCATCGGTTCGATGCTGATCATGGAAGACATCACGCGCGAGAAGCGGTTGCGCAACACGATGTCGCGCTACATGAGCAAGGCGGTGATGGATGAACTGCTCGAGGGCGGTAATGCCGCGCTCGGCGGCGCCAGCCGTGAAGTAAGCGTGCTGTTTTCCGACATCCGCGGTTTCACCACGATGTCGGAGCGGCTGGGTCCGCGCGAGACGGTGGCGATGCTCAACGACTATTTCACCGACATGGTCGATGTCGTGTTTGCCCACAACGGCATTCTCGACAAGTACATCGGCGACATGATCATGGCGGTGTTCGGTTCGGTGCGTTCGACCACGGATGATGCGGCGAATGCCGTCAAGGTCGGCAGCCGCATGATGATGGCGCTGCGCGAACTCAATCTGCGGCGCAATACTGCGGGTCAGGAACCGATCCGCATCGGCATCGGCATCAGCACCGGCGATGTGGTTGCCGGCAGCATCGGATCGCCGAAGCGGCTCGAATACACGGTGATCGGTGACCGAGTCAATCTCGCCGAGCGGCTGCAGAATGCCAACAAGTACTACGGCACCGGCGTGCTGATCTGCGAGACCACTGCCGCGCGGTTGAGTGTGCCGGTGCGCATGCGCGAGCTGGACCTGATCCGGGTGCGCGGGATGCAGCGGCCGGTCTCCCTGAGCGAAGTGCTGGAACACCATACCACTGACACCTTCCCGCATATGGACGAGGTGATTTTCGCCTTTGCCGAAGCCGTCGCGCACTACCGCGATCGCAACTGGGATCAGGCCATCCGCCTGTTCAAAGAAGTAATCCGCGCCAATCCCGCTGACCGGCCGTCCAGCCTGTATCTGGAACGCTGCGAGATTTATCGCAAGAAACCGCCGCCTGCAAACTGGGACGGTGTGTGGTCGCTGAAAGCGGATTGAATTCCGGCTTCCGCGCTTCTGCCGCTATTCACAAAAACTGAAGCTCACATCCGGCGTGCGTCCGGAAATCCGCTCAGCCAGTGCGGCGCCAGCGCCGCAGGACTGGGTCCACCCCAGCGTGCCATGTCCTGTGTTGAGCCACAGATTGTCGTAACGTGTGCCGCCGATATAGGGCACGTTGGATGGTGTCGCCGGGCGCAGGCCTGCCCACAGCAGCGGGCGGGTGAGGTCGGCGGCATCCGGGAACAGATCGGCGACGCGGCGCAGAATGGCGTCGCAACGCGCTGCAGTCAGCGTGGTGTCGTAACCGGTGAATTCGGCCGTACCGGCAATGCGCAGCCGTTCGCCCAGCCGCGAATACACCAGCTTGTGTTCGTCATCCGTCAGTGAAACCGTAAACGCTCGTTCAGGATTCACGATCGGCAGCGTGACCGAATATCCTTTCACCGGATAAATGCGCAGGTCGATGCCCAGCGGACGCAATAGTGCGGCGCTGCCCGTGCCGAGACAAATGACGCAGCCTTCGATGCGTAAATTTTCGGGACTGCCGTCCGCGAGTCGCAATTGCGCGCTATCAAGGCATCCATTACTGCCGGGTCGCAGTGCCTCGACCGTGATGCCGTAACGGAATTGGACGCCTGCCGCTGCGCAGCGCGCCGCCAGTTCGGCAGTGAAACGGTGCGCGTCACCGGATTCATCGTGCGGTGAATAGGTGCCGCCGGCGATGCGCGCGCGCTGCGGCGCCAGCGCCGGTTCAATACCGATGCATTCATCAGCCGATTTCGATTCCAGTGTGCAGCCGGCGTCGCGCATCAGCTGCGCCGCGTGCTGCGCCGCGCGCCAGGCGTCAGGGTTGGTGTAGAAGTGCAGGATGCCGCGGGTCTGCTGGTCGTACTGGATGCCTGTCTCGGCGCGCAAGGCCTTCAGCGTGTCGCGGCTGTAATTGCCCAGCGCCACCAGCTGGCGGATGTTGTGACGCAGACGTGCCGGTGTGCACTGGCGCAGAAAAGCCATGCCCCAGCGCCATTGCTGCCAGTCGGCGCGCAGACGGAACAGCAGCGGCGCATCTTCGCGGCCCAGCCAGCGCAGGATCTGCAGCGGCGCGCGCGGATTCGCCCAGGGCTCGGCATGCGACACCGAAATCTGTCCGCCATTGGCGAAGGAGGTTTCCAACCCCGGGCCTTCGCGACGGTCGATGACGGTCACTGCGTGACCGGCTTTGCGCAGATACCAGGCTGTCGCAATACCCGTCACCCCGGCGCCGAGCACAACGATTTTCATAGGGGTGTGGAATCCCGAGATTTGGAGGAATTTAAAAAATATTCATTTAAAACAAATATTTATAAATTAGCGGGCGCTCACATCAGTCGCATTCGAGGCGCATCCGCGACACCGGATCAGCCCGCCCAGCACGCCGGATCGCTGGCCAATGGCACCGGCGGACATTCCCAGCGCGCTGGCGTTTCCGCCAGCTGTACAACCGGTTTGAGGTGGCGCAGCAGGCCGAAGCGGGAGGGCGACTCGGCATAAAGATCGCTGATTGTCGCGGCGGGCGGCACCTCAGTCGCAACGTCGGTTTCGTGACCCAGTGCGTCGGTCATTTCGCGGATCCACGCGGAGGTGCGTTCCAGCGACAGTTGCACATGCCAGGAGCCGCCCTCCAGCGCGCGGCGCTGCAGGGCGAGCATTGCGCCGAAAGCGCCGAGATAGCCGGTCAGATAATCCAGGGGCTGGCAGGGCAGACGCGCCGGATCTTCATTGCCCGACCGGGTCAGGCCACTGGCAGCGGCGACCAGCGTGTCGTATCCGCGGCGCTGCGCCCAGGGGCCGGCGCGTGAAAACGCACTGATCGTCAGATACACAATGCCGGGGCGTTGTTCTGCCAGCGCTGCGGGCGAAAAACCGCGCTGCTCCAGCGCACCGGGTCGGTAGGCGTTGAGAAACACGTCGGCGTCGTCGATCAGATTGTGTAGTGATTCGTTGCCGGCCGCCGTATCAAGATTGATCGCACAGGACTGCTTGCCGAAGCCGGTGTCGATGACCAGTGATTCAATGGACGGCAGATGCGCCGCACCAACCTGCAATACGCTGGCGCCGTGTTCAGCCAGCGTGCGTGCGGCCATCGGACCGGCGATCACGCGCGACAGATCCAGCACGCGTATTCCCGACAGCGGGCGCGCGGCATCCGGCAGTGGGCGGGGTGGCGCATCATCAATGCGGGTGATTTCAATCAGCGGCAATGTCGCCGTGGCGAGTGCTTGCGCATGTGCTTCCCATTCCTGGCGCCGTCGCACGATGACGCCGCACAGCCCCAGTCGTCCTGCCGCATCTTCGATATCGGCCGCAGACCAGTTGACCAGTGCGGCGCGCAAGGCCGCCGGATCGTTCGGTACGTTAAACAGTTTCAGCAGTCCGTCGCGCAGGTGCGGAAAATTGCCATGCAAATAGACCCATTCGCCGTCACGCACCCGGTAATAGCCGGTGATCGGATCCCAGGATTTCACCGGCTGCCCGTTGACCCGCAGATAGGTGGCCGAGGTCATCGCCAGCGAGGCAGCACGGGTATCGACGGTGATTTGCTGCAGCCGGCTGCTGCGTAATTGCCACAGTGCAGCAGCGGCGAGGCCGGTGGCACCCAGTGTCGCGCCGGCGAGCGGACCGATGGGCAGCGTAGTCGGCAACACATTCGGCGAAGCTGCGATCCGCAGCGCCGGCAACGGGGCGTTACGCCAGCCGGCGCTGTCGAGAATCGATTGCAGGGCGCGTTGTGTGCGGTCGATCATCTTCGCTTCAGGTCAGTCCGCAGCACCGTTGAGCGGATAGCCGCGCGGCAGCAACACCCACATGCGCAGTGGCTGTTTCATGCGTCCCGCTTCGCGTCCGGCATCGTCGCCATAGCCCCAGAAGAAATCCGCGCGTACCGCGCCGCGGATCGCCGAACCGGTGTCCTGTGCCAGCATCAGCTGGTTCAGGGGTTTTGCACTCAGCGGCCAGGTGGTGGAGAGGAATACCGGCGAGCCCAGCGGCACGAAGCGCGGATCAACGGCGATCGAGCGCCGCGCGGTCAGCGGTACACCTTGCGCGCCGAGAGGGCCGCTCAGTCCCTGCGGCAGTTCGCGGAAAAACACATAACGCGGGTTGTAATCGAGAACTGCGCGCAGCTTGGCCGGATTCTGTTGCGCCCAGGCCTTGATGCCCTGCATTGATGCGCGATCCGCGGTCAGTTCACCACGGTCAATCAGCAGGCGGCCGATGGAGCGGTAGGGATGGCCGTTGTGATCGGCATACCCGAGGCGCAGCACGCTGCCGTCCTCGAGATCGAGGCGACCCGAGCCCTGGATCTGCAGAAAGAACAGTTCCACCGGATCGTCGACCCAGGCGATTTCCTTGCCGCGTAGCGGTGCAGTACCGGCTTCGATCTGTGCGCGGTCAAAATAAGGCACGACGCGTTTGCCGTCGATACGCGCCCGGGCCCGCGAATCCCGCGGCTCGGCGCTGAACGCCGGCAGGTCGAGTATCAGCAGGTCATCGGGTACGCCGTAAACCGGATAACGGTAGCGCGTTGTCGCCGTGCGGCTGCCGCGCAGCAGCGGTTCGTAATAACCGGTGGCGAGTCCTTCGACACCGCCATCCGGCTGCAACAGCTGGTAGGGGTTGAACTGGGTTTCAAAAAAACGTCGAGCCTGTTCGCGGTTGGGGCGTTGCAGCGCCGCCGCTGCCGTGCAGACTGCTCGCCAGGACTCCTGTGTTTTCAAGGTGCTGCAACTGGTCAACAGGGCATTCCATGCCGCTGCCGGATCGTCGTCGCGCCAGCCCGGCAGATCGTTCCACGCGCCCCGGCGCAGGTGATTGGCGGGCAGCGGCGGTGTCGGTTGTACGATGACCGGTGCTTCGGGTTGTGCAGGAATGGCCGGCGCGGGTGCAACGGCAGCGGGCGGTGTCGGGGGCTCGGCGGGTTTTTCCGGTGTGGCGCGGCAGGCCAGCAGCACTGATGCGCCGGCAAGGGCGGCGAGCAGCGTGCGCAGAGGCAGTTTGTTACAGTCGGGCTTATGCATCGGCAAATCCAGGCAAAAGACGGGGCGCAATGAACGGATTGATTTGGTTTTTGTTGGAAGTGGCGGTGGCGGTGGCGCTGCTGGTCGGCGTTGTCTGGCTGACTTGGCCCCGTCCCGAAAAAGAGGATGCCGATGAGGATCCGCCCGGCAAATCCTGAGTCGTGGTTTTTTCCAGCGTGACCATGCGGATCCAGCCGCCGGCCATCACCGGCTGATCGTCAATCACGCGCAGACCGGGTGATCCGGCAAGAACGTCTTCGAAAACGACATCGGTGCGCGTGACAATCCGTCGCATCAGCGGATTGAACAGCCGTCGCAGCGGCGCCATTTGGCCGGGCTGCAGAAATTTATCCAGCACAAACACCCTGCCGCCGGTGCGTAACACCCGCGCGGTCTCGCGCAGCGCAGCGCGGCTGTCGGGAACGATGGCAAGAATCAGATGCAGCAGCACATGATCAAAACTTTCGTTTCGGAACGGCAGCCGCTGGCTGTCGCCCTGCACCCACTGCAGATCCAGCCGCCCGCGGCGAGGCTGCGCCTTGTTGATCATGGCGCGGGTGAGGTCGAGGGCGGTGTAACGGTGTGTCGCCGGCAGCATTGGCAGATCAAGTCCGGTGCCGGCGCCGTTGATCAGGATGTGCGCCCCGGCCGATGGCAGGCGGGCCAGGCTTTGTGCCCGTACGCGGGCCAGCGCAGGACCGATCAGCCAGTCATAGACCGGCGCAAGAAGCGTGTAACTGCTGCGAAGCGACATACGCGCGTAACCCTGGCGCAGCTGCCTAGTGCAGCACGCGCGGCGCCGACAGTGTGAACTCGGGTATGGGTGCGTCGAAACGGGTGCCGTCGTCGGCAACCATCTGATAGCTGCCGCGCATCGTGCCCACCGGTGTCGCCAGCATCGAGCCGCTGGTGTATTCGAAACTTTCGCCGGGTTTCAGCTTGGGCTGGGCGCCGACCACGCCCTGGCCTTTGACTTCCTGCACCAGGTTGTTGGCATCGGTAATGATCCAGTGCCGGCTGATCAGTTGCGCCGGCACGGCGCCGTTGTTGGTGATGGTGATGGTATAGGCGAAGGCATATCGCCCGGCGTCGGCATCGGACTGCTCCGCGATGTAAAAGGCGCGGGGCGAGACGCTGATCTGGTATTTGGATTCGGTCATGGCCCTATTCTCGCATTCGCCGCTCGGTGGCGGAAGTTGGCATTGCCTTCATTGGACCGCCAGAACAGGTAAAATTCCCCTGAACTGAATCCGGATATCGCCATGACCCATCGCATCGCGCCCAGCATCCTGTCTGCCGACTTCGCCCGTCTTGGTGAAGAAGTGAAGGCCGTTGTCGCTGCCGGCGCAGACATCATCCATTTCGACGTCATGGACAACCATTACGTGCCCAATCTGACCATCGGGCCGATGGTCTGCCAGGCGATCCGGCCGCTGGTGCAGGTGCCGATCGATGTGCATCTGATGGTGAAGCCGGTTGACCGCATCATTCCCGATTTCGCCAAGGCCGGCGCCAACATCATTTCGTTTCACCCCGAGGCCTCAGAACATATTGATCGCACCATCGGTTTGATCAAGGAGCAGGGATGCAAGGCCGGTCTGGTGTTCAATCCCGCGACGCCGCTGCATTACCTCGACCATGTTCTCGACAAACTGGACCTGGTGCTGATCATGTCGGTCAACCCGGGTTTCGGCGGTCAATCATTCATTCCCGGCGCGCTGGCCAAGATCAAGGCCGTGCGTGAGCGCATTGCGCGCAGCGGCCGCGACATCTGGCTTGAGGTGGATGGCGGCGTCAAAACCGACAATATTGCCGAGATTGCCAAAGCCGGTGCCGATACTTTTGTCGCCGGGTCAGCCATTTTCGGCGCCGGGGACTACAAGACTACGATCTCCGCGATGCGCACCGCGCTCGCCAAATCCTGATTTCACTTTCCGCAAGTTATGCGCAGCATTCGCTGCGCCAGCCTTTCCCGTTATTGCAAACATGAAAAAACAGTTTCCGCTCACCGTCGAGGCCGTGATGATCGATCTCGACGGCACACTGCTCGACACCATTCCCGATCTCGCTGCCGCCACCAATCTGATGCTTGAGGCAATCGGTGAAGATCTTTTGCCGCTGGATACGGTGCGCACTTTTGTCGGCAAGGGCATTCCGCGATTGGTTGAGCGTGCACTGGCACGCGATATCGACGGCAAGGCCGGCGCCGAAGCGATGGCGCGCGCGATGCCGGTGTTTGAGCGCTTTTATACCGAGGTTAACGGCCGCCACACCACGATGTATCCCGGTGTGCGCGAAGGGCTGGAGCAGATGCGCGCTGCCGGTTTCCGGCTGGCCTGCGTCACCAACAAGGCTGCTGCGTTTACGGTGCCCTTGCTCGAGCGCATGGGTCTGGCGCCATTTTTTGAACAGACGGTTTCCGGCGATACGCTGGCGCGCAAGAAGCCTGATCCGATGCAGTTATTGCATGTCTGCGAGCAGTTCGGCATCGCGCCGGCGCGCATGCTGATGGTCGGCGATTCGGGCAACGATGCGCTGGCGGCGCGAGCGGCAGGCTGTCCGGTGTTCTGCGTGCCCTATGGCTACAACGAGGGGCACGACGTGCAGAGCCTTGATGTTGATGCTATAGTAGGCGCGCTGACCGATTGTATCCCTTTGATTAGAAAGCCTTAATCATGCTGCTCTCGATGAAGTGCGAAACCCGGACCGGAGCCTGGCGCTGGCGTTGCTGAACACGCGTTTGCCGCCGGACCGTCCTTTCGTACTTTTTTTGTGGAGCAAGACATGACTGAATCAGACTTCAATCGCCTCGCCGCAGCGGGTTACAACCGCGTGCCGCTGGTGCTCGAGACCTACGCTGATCTCGACACCCCTCTGTCGATCTATCTCAAGCTCGCCAATCAGCCACAGACTTATCTGCTGGAATCCGTGGTTGGCGGCGAACGTCACGGCCGTTATTCCTTCATCGGACTTGCTGCGCGCACCCGTATTGAAGTGCGGGGTCATGACTGCATCGAAATCACCGACGGCCGCGAAGTGCTGCGCGAGCGTGCCGACGATCCGCTGACCTTTGTCGAGAAGTATCTGCAGCGCTTCAAGGTCGCTACTGATCCGCGTCTTCCGCGATTCTGCGGCGGGCTGGTCGGTTATTTCGGTTACGACACCGTGCGTTATATCGAGAAACGGCTGGCCAGCGGCGCGAACAAGCGCGATGAACTGGGCACGCCGGACATCATGCTGCTGGTGTCGGAAGAAATCGCCATCGTCGACAACCTCTCGGGCAAACTGTCGCTCGTGGTTTATGCCGAACCGGGCAAGCCCGGCGCCTACGCTGCCGCGCGCCAGCGGCTTGCTGATTTACTGGCCAAGCTGCGCGCGCCGGTCAAACTGCCGGAAAGCCTGCCGACGAAGTCGGAGCCGGCGGTATCCGGATTCGGTGAAGCGGCTTATTACAAGGCAGTGGACCGCGCGAAGCACTACATCTTTGAAGGCGACATCATGCAGGTGGTGCCGTCGCAGCGCATGAGCAAGCCTTTCCATGCGACGCCGCTGTCGCTGTATCGGGCATTGCGCACGCTCAACCCGTCGCCGTACATGTTCTATTTCGACTGCGGCGATTTCAACGTTGTCGGCGCGTCGCCGGAGATCCTTGCGCGGCTGGAGGGCGACACGGTGACGGTACGGCCGATTGCCGGCACCCGCCGCCGCGGCGCGACACCGGAAGAAGATGCGGCGCTCGCCGAAGAACTGCTGGCCGACGCCAAGGAACGTGCTGAACACATCATGCTGGTTGACCTCGGCCGCAACGATGCCGGCCGCGTCGCGCAGACCGGCAGTGTGCGCGTCACCGAGCAGATGGTGATCGAGCGTTATTCGCATGTGATGCACATCGTGTCCAATGTCGAGGCGCGGCTGAAGCCTGGGTTGAATGCGATCGATGTGCTGCGCGCGACCTTTCCGGCTGGCACGGTATCGGGTGCGCCGAAAGTACGGGCGATGGAAATCATCGATGAACTGGAGCCGGTGAAACGCTGCATTTATGCCGGCGCCGTCGGTTATCTCGGTTTTCACGGCAATATGGACGTGGCCATCGCCTTGCGTACTGCGGTGGTCAAGGATGGCAAGCTGCATGTACAGGCGGGCGGTGGCGTGGTTGCCGACTCGCAGCCCGAAGCCGAATGGCAGGAAACGCAGAACAAGGCGCGGGCGCTGCTGCGGGCGGCGGAAATGGCCGAAGCCGGTCTCGATACGCGTCTGGATTGAGGGGATCGCCATGTTACTGATGATCGATAATTACGATTCCTTCACCTACAACCTCGTGCAGTATTTCGGCGAGCTCGGTGAAGAGGTTGCCGTCCACCGGAATGATGAAATCACAATCGATGACATTGTGCGGATGAAACCGGCGCGTATCGTGGTGTCGCCCGGACCTTGCACGCCTAACGAGGCAGGGGTGTCGGTGCCGGCAATCAAGGCTTTTGCCGGCAAGATCCCGATTCTTGGCGTCTGCCTGGGCCACCAGAGCATCGGTCAGGCCTTCGGCGGCAAAGTGATCCACGCCAAACAGCTGATGCACGGCAAGACCTCGCTGATCCAGCACAACAATACGGGTGTTTTCCGCGGACTGCCGCAGCCCTTCTCGGCGACGCGTTATCACTCGCTGGTCATCGAGCGTGCCAGCATTCCTGATTGCCTGGAAGTGACGGCGTGGACGGATGACGGCGAAATCATGGGCGTGCGCCACAAGACGCTGGCGGTCGAGGGTGTGCAGTTCCACCCCGAATCGATCCTGACCGAGCACGGTCATCAGATGCTGAAAAATTTCCTGGAGGATGCACCGCGATGAAGCCGCAGGAGGCGCTGACGCGCATCATTGAACACCGCGAGATATTCCACGACGAAATGCTGTCGCTGATGCGTCAGATCATGAGCGGTGAAGTGTCGCCGGTGCTGATTGCGGCGCTGGTAACCGGTCTGCGTGTAAAAAAAGAAACCATCGGCGAAATCGCTGCTGCGGCGACGGTGA
>JBILYA010000219.1:0-4394 GCA_044378065.1 Burkholderiales bacterium
GCCGCCCGAACCTTCATATTTCTGGATGCCGTAATGGGCGATCAGGTTGAGCTTGTCGGTGACCGGGAAGTTGGCGGTCAGGTCAAGGTAGGAACTGCCGCTGCTGTCCTTGACGCCGAAAGTCTCATCATTGAGGCTGTAGGAGTACTTAGCGCTCAGCCATTTCCAGGTCAGCGCGCCGTACACTTCCAGCGTGTCAGCCTTGTCGATGCCGGCCGGGAAGGCGGTGGTGGCGTTCTTGGTGCCGGGGTAGTAATACTGCAGCAGGCCCACGTCGAAACCGAGGTCGCCGGAGATGGTGCCTTTATAGCCGCCGTAGAAATCCATTTCCAGGCTGCTGCTGGTGTAGCCGGTAGCTGCCGGCGAATCGGTCAGCCAGCTGATGTTCGACATCCAGGTGCCGGCGTAGAAGCCGCTGGAGTGGCTGTAGTCAAAACCGCCTTGCAGGGCCGCATCACCGTTGGTCTGGGTCAGGCCACGAAAAATGTACTGGCTGTACACGCCAACGTTGCCGGTCAGCGTATGTTCGGGGGTCGGTGCCGGAGCAGCGGCCTGAGCAAAAGCGAGAGCGGGGGCGAAAGCACCGGCAACGAGGCCGGCAATGATGGTTTTCTTAAACATGGTTTTCCCTTTTTTCAGTGTTCAGTGTTGGCACATGTGCAATAAAACTGCAGCCTACTCTGAGCAGGTACCATGCCAGCTATAAAAGTCATATAAAACATATACTTATTAAGTCCCGCCTGTACAGGGGTGGCCTTGCTGCACTATTAAAGTGCACCAAAGAGGTGCGCCGCACCAAAAACTGGCGTAGTAGCCCCAGCGCGAGGCGCTGGTCCGGAACGGAGGGCGCGCGGGAATTGCTACACTGCCCGCAACAGGGAGGCTCCATGAATCAGAAGTTGATCGATGACATTAATGAAAAGCTGAAAGCGGTCATGGCGCAAAGCCCCGCCGCTGATCTGGACCGCAATCTGCGGGCGATGCTCGGTGCTGCTTTTGCGAGACTGGATCTGGTCAGCCGTGAGGAATTCGACATCCAGCGGGAAGTGCTGTCCCGCACCCGCGCCCGGCTTGCCGAACTCGAAAAGCAGGTTGCTGCACTGGAATCCGCTGCGACTGCTCCGGAGCGCCGCTAGTTTCTTGAGCCCGGCGTCAGCCGGCGGCCGGGTGCTGACGTTATGTTGAGCATTACGACCATGCCCATGATGCCGTGTCCCTTGCCGTCCTCTACAGCCGTGCGCTTGCCGGCCTTGATGCTCCACTGGTTACCGTGGAAGCGCATCTCGGCAACGGCCTGCCGGGTTTTACCATCGTCGGCTTGCCCGAAGCCGAAGTCAAAGAGGCCAAGGACCGTGTCCGCGCCGCGCTGCTGAATGCGCGGTTTGAGTTTCCGGCCCGCCGTATCACCGTCAACCTTGCACCCGCCGATCTGCCCAAGGAATCGGGACGATTCGATCTGCCGATTGCGCTGGGCATTTTGGCGGCTTCCGGACAGATTCCCGGAGATCAGCTGCAGAAATTCGAATTTGCCGGTGAACTGGCGCTGACCGGCGAGTTGCGTCCGGTACGCGGTGCACTGGCGATGGCTTTGGCGGTTGCCCGTGACGGTCGCGGGTTTGTGCTGCCGCAGGCCAATGCGCCCGAAGCGGCGCTGGCGCAGGGCGCCACGGTTTATGCGGCGCCCGGATTGCTGGATGTCTGTGCGCATCTGGCCGGACACACATCGCTGGCTTGTGCGATACCGGCATCGGTTGCAGCAGCGCTGCCTTATGCCGATCTGATCGATATCAAAGGACAGGCGCAGGCGCGTCGTGCGCTGGAAATTGCCGCTGCCGGCGCGCACAGTCTGCTGATGGTCGGCCCGCCGGGTACCGGCAAGACCATGCTGGCGCAACGATTGCCGGGCATCCTGCCGCCGATGACCGAAGCGGAGGCTCTCGAATCTGCGGCGGTGCAGTCGATCGGCGCGCGCGGGTTTGATGCTGCACGCTGGAAGCAGCGGCCGTACCGGTCGCCGCACCATACGGCTTCCGCAGTCGCCCTGGTCGGCGGCGGCAGCAATCCGCGGCCCGGCGAAATTTCACTGGCCATGCATGGCGTGCTGTTTCTCGATGAACTGCCCGAATTCGAACGCAAGGTGCTGGAGGTGCTGCGCGAGCCGCTGGAGTCGGGACGCATCACGATTTCGCGCGCCGCCAACCAGGCGGATTTTCCGGCACGCTTCCAACTGGTTGCCGCAATGAACCCCTGCCCCTGCGGGTATCTCGGTCACTACAACGCACGCTGTCGCTGTACGCCCGATCAGGTGGCCCGTTATCGCAGCCGGATCTCGGGGCCGCTGCTGGATCGCATCGATCTGCAGATTGACATGCCGGCGCTGCCGGAAGCGGATCTGCTGAAGCCGTCTGCCGGTGAGGCTTCGCACACCGTACGCGAGCGTGTTCTTGCCGCCCGTGAGCGAGCGCAACGCCGGCAGCAGCAGGCCAATGCAATGCTCGCGCCGCCGCAGGTCGACCGTTATTGCACACCGGATACGCGGGGGACGGCACTGCTCCGGCAAGCCATCACCCGTCTCGGCCTTTCGGCGCGGGCTTATCACCGGATTTTGCGGGTGGCGCGAACGATTGCCGATCTGGACAGTGCCGAAAAGGTTTTGTCCGGACACGTCGCCGAAGCCATTCAATATCGCCGCTTTGAGCGCGCAGCCTGAACGGGCGTGCACCCGCCTGAGCCGGCGAATACGGTTCTGCCGGGACTGCCGTGATCAGGGCGCCGGTGTGGCGCTATCCGGCTCGAGGGCAGCCAGAAGATTTCTGCGGTTGATCGGCTTGACCAGGATGGCATCGAAGCCGGCTTGCAGGATGCTGGTGCGCGTCTCATCCAGTGCGTGCGCGGTGTAGGCGACAACCCGCAGGTGTTTGAGATTCGCGGAGGCTTTGATGATTCTGCAGACCTCGTTTCCGGACATCACCGGCATGCTGATGTCGAGCAGAACGCAATCGAATGGCGACTCACGCAGGGCGGCCAGGGCCGCTTCACCGCTGTCTGCCTCCACGCATTGCCATCCGGAGTCGCGCAGCAGCATGCCGGGAAGGCGGCGATTGACCGGGTGGTCATCAACGATCAGTACGCGACGGTTATTCATATTTCAGCGGCAGGGTGAAGTGGAAGGTGCTGCCCAGATCAGGCTTGGATTCAAACCAGATCTCCCCGCCCATGAACTCGACCAGGTCCTTGGAAAGCGCCAGTCCCAGGCCGCTGCCTTCCTGCTGGCGGGTAATGAAGTTGTCCAATTGACGGAAGCGGTCAAAAATCTGGTTTTGCTGTTCCAGGGGGATGCCGATGCCGGAATCGGTGATGCTGAACTGGATCTTCTCTCCCGTAGCCGATTGACCAACCCGCAGGTGGACAAAACCGTAATCGGTAAATTTGATGGCATTTTGAACCAGATTGTTGAGCACCTGCGAGACCTTGGTGACGTCCATGACGAAGACCTTCGGTAGATGCTCATCCACTTTCAGGTGAATTTCAATGCCCTTCTTTTTTGCGTTTCCGGAATGCAGGACAACCACTTTCTCCAGCACTTCGCCGAGATTTGCCGAGCTGGCGTTGAGCGTCATCCGTCCCGCTTCAATCTTCGCCAGTTCCAGCGTGGTATTCACCAGTGCGAGAAGGTGCTCCCCGGAATCATGAATGGTTTTTGCCGTTTCGCGGTCCTCGGGGTCTTTGGCATGGTCTTTCAGATATTCCGAGAAACCCAGGATTCCAGTCAGTGGTGTTCTCAGTTCGTGGGATATGCGCGAAATGAATTCCGATTTGATGCGCGTGGCCTCCCGCGCCTCCCGCGCGCTGTTCTCCATGGCGACGTTGACCCGGTCCTGGGCCTTTAGGGTGCGTTGCAATGCGGCGGTGGCCAGCAGCAGCAGCGCCGTCATGGCTAGCCCGAAGCCGGTCATTAACGTCGAATGTAGCTTGAATTCCGTCAACACGGATTCTTCGCTGATCCCGACAACAACAATCAGCGGGTAATCCTTCAGTCGCCGGTAGGCATAAATCCGCGACACGCTATCGACGGAACTGGCCCCCACGTAAGTGCCTGCTGAGGACACCGCGATCTTTTCAAACAGGGCTGACTGTCCGATGTCCTGGCCGATTTCACTCGAGTTGTCGGTGCGGCGCGCGCGGATGATGCCGTCGCTTCCGACCAGTGCCGTGACCGAGCCTGTGCCAAGATTGACCGATTTGTAAAATTCCGTGAAGTAGCCCGGATCGAGGCTGGTGACGACAATGCCGCCAAAACTGCCGTCGGGTTTATTGATGCGGCGGGTGAACTGCAGTGACCACTTGCCGCTGGAGCGTCCCAGCACCGGTTTCGAGATGAAAAGATTTCCGGT
>JBILYA010000220.1:0-4393 GCA_044378065.1 Burkholderiales bacterium
CGTGCTGGCGATCAGAATGCTGCGCAGCGTGAATGCGCGATACAAGCGCGACATCCAGATGAAGATGCCGATCTCGCAGATCACCCCCAGCGCCCACAACCAGCCAGCGGCCGATTTGCTGTAACCGTGATCAACGAGGTGAATTGTATAAAAGGTGTAATAAGGGCCGTGTGCCGCCGCCATCAATGCCGAAGCACCGATCACCGCCAGTACCGCCGGCTTGCGCACGATCTGCCACACCGGCAGATCATCGCTCTCATGCGGCTCGGGTTTCGATTCGGACAGTGTGAACGACAGCAGCAACATGCCCGCCATCAGCGCGGCGATCACCCATAGCACCGAACGCGGACCAGTCGCATCAATCAGATAACCGACCGCAACCACGGCAGCGATAAACCCCACCGATCCCCAGACGCGGATGCGACCGTAACGCGCGGTCTCATCACCGAGCTTGGACAGCGTGGTGGCCTCCACCAGCGGCAAGGCTGCGCTCCAGAAAAACATCATCGCGAACAACACGCCAAACAGCCACGCAAAACTGTCGCCGGCAAACACACCGAGGAACGCGATCATTCCGGCAGCACCGGAAATCCGCACGACACCGATACGCCGGCCCGTGCGATCGGCCAGCCAGCCCCACAGATGCGGCGCGAGAATACGCGTCAGTTGCGGCAGCGCCATCAGCACGCCGATTTCGACGGCATTCATGCCGACGGAAGTCAGATACAGTGCAAAAAACGGCGCAAAGGCGCCGAGATAAGCGAAGTAGAAAAAGTAGAACGCGGAGAGGTTGAGGTGGATCGGCCGGGCCACGGTGCGGCACCGCGCGGACTTCGCGCGATATCCTTAAATATTTGTTTTTAAACGGCTTTAAAGGTCGTTTAGGCCTCGTCCGGATCCGGATTTTCCGCAGTAGCTGCGGCCCGCAGCTGATCGATCACCGACTGCGGCGCCTGCGCAGCAATCACCGGCGTGCCGGTGTTCACATCGGCATTCTGTGCGCGATGGCGCAAGGCGTGATCCATCAAAGTCAGCGCCAGCATCGCCTCGCAGATCGGCGTCGCGCGGATGCCGACGCAGGGATCATGACGGCCATGCGTTTCGATCATCGCGGCATTGCCCGCGGTGTCGATGGTGTGACGCGCCAGACGGATACTCGACGTCGGCTTCACCGCGACATTGACGATGAGGTCCTGACCAGTGGAAATACCACCGAGCACACCGCCGGCGTTGTTGCTGACAAAACCCTGCGGCGTCATTTCATCCGAGTGTTCGGTGCCGCGTTGACTGATCGACGCGAAACCGGCCCCGATCTCGACGCCCTTCACCGCGTTGATGCTCATCATGTTCCAGGCAATGTCGGCGTCAAGCTTGCCGTACACCGGCTCGCCCAGCCCCACCGGCACACCGGTGGCGACCGTGGTGATTTTTGCGCCGACCGAGTCGCCGGATTTGCGCAGCTTGTCCATGAAGGTTTCGAGCTCATCGACGATCTGCGCATTCGGTGCGAAGAAGGGATTGTTTCCGACCTCATCCCAGGTGACAAAGGGAATCTCCACCGGACCGAGCTGCGACATATAGCCTCGTATCACCGTGCCGTATTTTTCATGCAGCCATTTTTTGGCGATGGCACCGGCAGCCACGCGCACAGCGGTTTCGCGCGCGGACTGACGCCCGCCACCGCGGTAATCGCGGACGCCGTATTTCTGCCAGTAGGTGTAATCGGCATGGCCGGGACGGAACAGGTCCTTGATCTTGCCGTAGTCCTTGCTGCGCTGGTCGGTGTTGCGGATCAGCAGGCCGATCGGCGTGCCCGTGGTTTTGCCTTCGAAAACTCCGGAAAGAATTTCGACTTTATCTTCCTCGCGACGCTGCGTGACATGGCGCGAGGTGCCGGGCTTGCGGCGATCCAGCTCCAGCTGGATATCGGCTTCGCTCAGCGCCAGTCCCGGCGGACAGCCGTCCACCACACAGCCGATCGCCGGCCCGTGGGATTCACCAAAGGAAGTAACGCAGAACAGGGTACCCAGCGTGCTGCCCGACATGACGTAAAAACTCCATTAAAATCAAGCACGAAGTTTAACATAGCCGTCACCGCCGCCGAGGCCCCGCATGAGCGACAAACCCGATCCCGACAAAACCGACCCGGAACAGATTAAAGGTCCCGGCGGCATGAACATGCGCGAGCTGCACGAGCTGGTGAAAAAAAGCCACGCGCGGGACCAGCTCAGCCGTGGTCCGAATGCACTGAAGCAACCGCAAAACCGCTGGCAAAGACTCGTGCGCTACGTCTGGGATAAAAAAAGGTAATCCTGGGAATCTACTGCGCGGCTCGCGGGCGGCGACGCCTAATCCCGTTCATAGCCGGCAAGGAACAGCTTGCCCCAGGCCACACCAAAGCCGGTGCAGTCCGTCGCCACCGCGCCCAGTCCGCCCTTGCAGCCGTGCGCCGAAAGATCCATGTGGATCCACGGCGTCTTGTCGGTGAAACGCTGCAGCAACCGTGCCGCAAGAATATGGTCAGCCTCGCCATCCAGCGTGCACTGCTTGACGTCAGCCACCGTACTGTCGAGCGCACTGTCGTAATCCTCATCCATCGGGAAGGCGCATAACCGTTCACCGGATGCGACACCCGCCTGCAGCGCAAACTCGGCCAGCTCATCGCTGGTCGCAAAAATGCCGCTGTAACGGCTGCCCAATGCGACATGCATGGAACCGGTCAGCGTCGCAAAATCCACCATCACATCCGGCTTCGCGCGCGCCGCCAGCGTCAGCGTGTCGGCGAGCACCATGCGGCCTTCAGCATCGGTGTGGACGACTTCAATCGTCGTGCCGTTCAGCGCAGTGACGATGTCGTTCTGCTTGTAGGCGCGCGGGCTCAAGTGGTTCTGCGCCAGTGCCAGCCAGCAGTCGATATTGACCTTGAGCTTGGCAGCTGTCGCGGCAGTGAGAATACCCAGTGCCACCGCTGAACCGTTCATGTCTTCATGCATACCCTGCATGTAACGTGCCGGTTTCAGGTTATGCCCGCCGGTATCAAAGCAAATACCCTTGCCCACCAGCGCCACGGTTTTGGTCGCACCGCGCGGCCGGTAACGAAGGCGCACGATGGCTGCATCCGCCTCATCACTGCCCTGCGCCACCGCGCAGAACGCGCCAGCCCCCATGCGCTTGAGTTTTTTGAAATCGTATTCCTCGCGCATCCAGCCCTGCGCCTTTGCCAGCGCCGCCAGGCGTTTGCGGTAAGCGCCCGGCGTCAGTTCATTCGGCGCCGTCACGGTCAGTTCGCGGCACAGCACATTGCCTTCGGCGACCGCCCGTGCCTGCGCAAAACCGTCGGTCGACCGGTAACCGAAGAGCTCGATGGTTTTCAGCGGCTTTTGATCGGATTTTTTCTTGCGCTGCGGCAGCAGAATACCGTTCACCCAGGTGACATAAACCGCGCGCTCGGCCAACTCGCGCCGGGTAGATGCCGCTCCGGTGACGACGATGGTCAATGTTTCGGGTTGTTCGGCGAGCAGCGCCCCAACAGCCTTGCGCAGGAGCGTGTGTTGCTCGAACGCTGTTTTTTGCGTGTCCGGGGTCACCCACGACACCAGCGCGCCATCCGCGGTCTCCGCAGTGATCGCGCCTTTCGCCAGATCGGCCGCTTTTTTACGCCGGCGCACCAGCGTTTTCTCCAGAATTTCATGCAAAGGCAAAGTCGGCAACGCGATGCCGGCAGGCGCGATTATCAGCAGATGGCCGGCTTTTTTCAGCAGCCGGGCGGCGGGGGATTCGGAACGGGCATTCAGTCTGGCAAGCATCTCGGAAATCCGTAAATTGGTTGCCGTGATTATAGCGGCGAGCACCGCGCGGCCTGCTAAAATCGCCGGCATATTCAACCGTTCCAGGTAACCCCGCGTCCATGCGCCCCTACCACGACCTTCTTCGCCATGTGCTCGAAACCGGCACCCGCAAGTCCGACCGTACCGGCACCGGCACGATCTCGGTGTTCGGCGCACAGCTGCGCTTTGATCTGAGCGCGGGCTTTCCACTGGTAACCACCAAGAAGGTTCACCTGAAGTCGATCATCCACGAACTGCTGTGGTTTCTGCAGGGCGACACCAACGTCAAATACCTGAAGGACAACGGCGTTTCGATCTGGGATGAATGGGCGCGCGCCGACGGCGACCTCGGTCCGGTTTACGGCTATCAATGGCGCTCCTGGCCTGCAGCTGATGGCCGTCACATCGACCAGATCAGCCAGGTGCTTCAGCAGCTCAAAACCAATCCTGATTCGCGGCGCATGATCGTCTCGGCATGGAATGTCGCCGATCTCGACAAAATGGCGCTGATGCCCTGTCACGCCTTCTTCCAGTTTTACGTCGCCGACGGCAAACTGTCCTGCCAG
>JBILYA010000221.1:0-4381 GCA_044378065.1 Burkholderiales bacterium
ATCGCGCTGCGCCTTCAGATACAGCAGCCCCGCCGGTCCGATCAGCAGGCCGATACCGCCGACGATGCCGAGCAGCACCGGGATGCTGGTCACCGCATACGGCGCCGGCATTTTCAGCACATAGTGGTATAGCGTTGCCACGCTGGTCGCGGCAAAACACAGCAGAAAGCCGTAGAAGGTGAAGTGGTGGTAAGTCCGACGCGCCAGCGACTTCTGTTCCGTCGGGTAAGTGCAGCCTTCGTTTTCAACGCCGCCGCCCAGATTCTTCAGCGTCAGCGCATCATGCACGCCTTCGGCCAGCGGTCCGGCCTTGAAGAAATCAGCCAATTCCTCGCCCATGTACGGCCAGAAACGGATGAAGCCCATCAGCAGCGCAAACGCGACGAACACCGACACCGTGCCGAACACCGACACCATCAGGTTGTGCGGCATCAGCGCATAAAACGAACCCTGCGCGTCGCTGTGCGCGGCAAAAAAGCGTTCCGGATTGTTCAGCGCACCCGCCAGCCAGAACAGCAGCGCAATACTGAAGGCACTGATCAGGCTGACCGCCACGGCGTTGTTGTCATAAAGTTTGCCGAGGAAACCGGGCCACGCGTAGCGGCGATAGGTCTCGCCGCGCGCCCTCGCCATCAGGCGCGGGAAGTTGACCTGGAATTCATGCGGCGGCGCGAACTGGCAGGCATACAGACAGGAGCCGCAGTTGTGGCACAGGTTGCCCAGATACAGCACGTCGTTCTCGGTGAATTCGAGACGGCGCGCCAGTGCCGGAAATACCGAGCAGTAGCCTTCGCAGTAACGGCAGGCGTTGCAGACGCGAAGCACGCGCTGCGCATCCTCGATCAGCTCCTCGAGGGACATCGGTTTGTCTTCAGCCGCGAACATGTTTTGCCGCCTCCTCGCCCGCGATGCGTCCGAACGTGGTGCCGATGGACATGCCGATGCCCGCCAGGTACCCCTTGCCCAATACATTGCCTGCCATGATTTCCCCTGCTGCGAATACGTTTTTGCAGGGCTTGTCGTCCTGCAGGATCATCCGCGACTTTTCGTCGACAGTAACCCCGAGATAAGTGAAGGTGATGCCCGGCCGCAACGGATAACCGAAGTACGGCGCGGTATCGAGTTTCAGTGCCCAGTGCGTCTTCGGCGGCGTGAGGCCTTCGGTGACGCAGTCGTCCTGGATGGTGTGATCAAAGGTGCCGGGGCGAACCGCTGCATTGAATTCAGCCACGGTTTTTTCCAGCGCGTCCGGATTGATTTCCAGCTTGGTCGCCAGTTCGCGCAACGAATTGGCGCGGATCGGCGGATACACCGGCGGCATGAACTTGCCCATGGCCTTGGCATCGACGATCGAATAACCGATCTGGTCGGGCTGCCCTGCCACCAGACGCCCCCAGATCGCGTAACGCTTGGGCCAGAAATCCTCGCCCTCGTCATAAAAGCGCTGTGCGTTTTTGTTGACCACGATACCCAGCGACACTGCATCAACACGGGTAATGATGCCGCCATCGTATTTCGGCGAGCGCGCATCGATCGCCACACAATGGCCTTGCAGCGGATCGCTGATCTGCTTGGCGCCTTTGGCCAGCAAGACTTTCAGGATGTCGCCGCGGTTGTACGGCGTGCCGCGCACGAGGAAGTTCTTGGCTGCAGGACCCCAGGCTTCTTCCAGCCATTCGAGGTTGGCCTGGAAACCGCCGCAGGCGATAACCACGGCCTTGGCGCGCACCTTGTGCGTGGCGCCCTGGTAGGTAAACGTCGCCGACTTGAACTGGTCGCCTTCGATTTCGAGATCGGTGACCTGGGCTTCGTAATGAATGTCGATGCCGAGCTGTTCAGCCGAGTGGTAATAGGCGTTCATCAGCGCCTTGCCGCCACCCAGGAAAAACGCATTGGTGCGCGACAGGTGCAGCGTGCCGCCCAGCGGCGGCTGGAAACGCACGCCGTGCTTGACCATCCACGGCCGGCACTTGGATGTGTCGTCAAAAACGATGCGCGCGAGTTTTTCGGTGGTCAGGCCGCCGGTAACTTTGAGCAGATCCTGCCAGTATTCCTCTTCCGGATAGGTCCCGGTGAGGATGTCCTGCGGCTCTTCGTGCATGCAGCGCAGATTGCGGGTGTGACGGCTGTTGCCGCCGCGGAAATCCTTGGGTGCACCTTCGAGCAGCATGACGCTGCAACCGGCTTCGCGCGCCATCAGCGCCGCGCAAAGCGCCGCGTTGCCGCCGCCGACCACCAGCAGGTCCCAGGTTTTGTTTGTATCCAGCATGTGATGAGCTTTCGACTGTCAAAAACGTGCGCGAATTATACCCGCGCGACCGCCCTGACTCACCCCTGTGAACCGAAGTTGTTCACATGTTGAACAACTCGTCCACGGCAAAACGCCGCGGAATCAAACCCTGCTGGTACGCATAGTGGATGATGAGGTCGAGACTGGGCCTCAGCTCCTCGATACCCGACTGAATGGAATCCGCGCCCCGCATATCCGGCACCAGGGCCGCGCTCTGTTGCAGCAGGCGAACGACCTCCTCGCCCACCCATGGCTCTGACTTTGCAAGATCACGATGTAGCACCACCACATGATTCAGCGGACGCGCCTGCGTCTCGACGCGCCAGCGGTGCAGCGCCATCGAAGGCTCGGGAATCACCGGCTTCAGCAGGCCGTCCTGCTGATCCGACACCATCACCACGCCGGCGTCGAGTTCGCCGGCGCGCAGCATGCCGGTCAGTGTTTTGCCGGCCGGTGCACGCGTGACGTTGGAAGGCTCCACGCATTCCGGCACATGCGGATCTTCGAAAGCCACCCAATGGATGCGGTCAAGATCAACGCCGTAGTCGTTGTGCAGGATGCCGCGCACCCAGGTCACCGTGGTCACCGAATGTGATCGGATGCCGATGCGTTTGCCGGCGAGATCGGAGGGCCGCAGCACGCCGTTCGCGCTGTTGTAGGCCAGACAGGGATGCGACGGGAAGGCCATCACCACGGTCGGCAGCAGCAGCACCGGCTTGCCGTGGGCCAGCGCCTGCAGATAAGTGACGATGGCCAGTTCGGCAACATCGTAATCGCCGCGCACCACTTTTTTGAAGGCGGTCTGCGGCAATTTGACGTCATCAAAATCAAACAGCAGTCGCTGCGAAGCGACACTGCCGGTTTTCAGTGCCTGCGTATTGGCGTAGTTGCCGAGCATGGCATGCAGGCGCAGCTTGTTTCCTTCGATTGTTGCCATCCAAACCCCGGTCTGGTGCGTTAATGACGGGCCCGGCCCCGCGATGGCGCCCTGTGCAGCCATCTCAGGTCACTCGTATAATCGGGACAGGTCCGCCGCGGGAGCGAGCTGGCCGGAACAATACCATCTGAGGAGCAACCAATGATGCAGACCCCGAAAACCCGGACCCTGTGTGCCGCCGCCTGCGGCGCTCTACTGGCATTGTCCGCCGGCTTTTCCGCTGCGGAGGACTACCCGGTCCGGCCCATCCGCATCATCGTCGGCTTCCCGCCCGGCGGCGCCACTGATCTGGTGGCACGCATCCTCGCCCCCAAGCTCGGTGACGCGCTGAAACAGCAGGTCGTGGTCGACAACCGCGCCGGCGCCAACGGCACCATCGGCGCCGAATTGGCCACCGCTGCGACGCCCGACGGTTACAGCCTGCATCTCGGCACACTGGGCGCGCTGGTGATCAGCCCGACCATCACCAAGGTTCCCTACGACCCGCTGAAGGATTTCGCAACCATTTCGATGGCGGTGCAGTTGCAGAACATGTTCATCGTGCACCCGACGGTCGCCGCGAAAACCATCCCCGAACTGATTGCGCTGGCCAGACAGAAACCCGGCGCACTGAACTACGCTTCTTCCGGCCTCGGCAGCCCGGGCCATCTCGCCGGTGAACTGTTCAAGGCCATGGCCAAGGTCGAGATGACGCACATCCCGTATAAAGGCGGCGGCCCGGCCCTGACCGACCTGCTCGGCGGCCAGTTGCCGGTGTTTGTCTCGGTCATCTCCACCGGTGCGCCCCCGGTGAAATCCGGACGCGCAGTAGCGCTGGCCGTGACCGGCGCCAAACGCTCGGCTGCCCTGCCCGATGTGCCGACCGTTGCAGAAACGCCGGCACTCAAAGGTTATGAAGCCAGCAACTGGTATGGCCTGATGGCACCGGCCGATACGCCGAAGCCGATCATCAACCGCCTGCAGAAGGATCTGGCCACGGTACTTAACAACAACAGCGTCCGCGACCAGCTTGCATCACAAGGCATCGAATCAGCGCCTTCGACCCCCGAGGAATTCACCAATTACATCCGCTCCGAGACCGTGAAGTGGAGCAAGGTGATCCGCGCCGCGAATCTGAAGGCAAACTGAGCGCTCGGCGCCCTGCCCGCCGCATC
>JBILYA010000007.1:0-16569 GCA_044378065.1 Burkholderiales bacterium
GTCCGGGTGATCCTTCTCGAGCTTGGCATAGCCCTCGATCGGGGAACATTGCTGGTCACGATCCAGTCCCAGCGTGACCGACGACGGCAACAGCGGCGCATCGGAAAGCGGATTCGCCTGCTTCAGTATAAGGCTGCGGTAGATCAGGCTGCCTTCGAGATTGCCTTCGGCTGCGCGCTCGTTGAGCACGGGATGGAAACCTTTTTTGCGCCATTCCGAAGGCAGCTGCGCATCGGTGAACAGCCGCGACATCGGCGCCTCACTCAGACGGGCGGCGTCATACACCGACTGGCGGCTCGCACCCCGGGCCACACCCTCCCAGGCGGTGAGCTTGAGCTGACAAGGCCCGTCGTAGCAGGCGTGGCAGACCACGCAGCGGTTGTCGAGGACGGGTTTGACATCCGCCCAGCGCACTTGCTCCGCTGCGGGCGCCTTCGGCACATCAAAACGCGCCGGATTCGCTGTGCCGAAGCGTTCATTGAGCGACGTGTCCTGAACGAGCGTCGCGCAACCGGCGAGCGCCAGTGCAAACAGCAGGAACAGACTGCGCAAACGGGAACCGCGGGCCGGAGCCGTCGTGGGGGCTGGGGTCATGTCAGTCGCGACGCGTGGCGCGATGGCCGCCGTCGATCCGTGCAGGGTTAATGTGAAAACCGTTTTTTTGGATCGTAACACTGCCACGGCGATCACAAAACAATGCAAACCGCGAATTTCATCGACACCTGCTGCGGACATCCGCCTCGCAATCGGCGAGAATCAGCCCCTCGGGTGCGCCACGACCCCTCATCCCTCGCGCACCCTCATGTCCGGACCCCTGCTCACCCTGAACGTGCACGATGCGCTGCGCGCCGCCCGGCGCAGCGGTGCGACCACAGTTGAGTGCTCTGTGGATCTGGAACGTTCGCGAAGCACGGTCGCATTGAATGAAGGGCATTGGTCCTGGCAGGGTCAGGACTACCCCTACTTTGAAGCCTGCAAGGACCGCACGATCTATTACTGGACCGGCGATGCATTTGAACCGGTGCAGCGCTTCAGCCATTCGCTGATCAAGCTGGTACCCACCGAATGGGGCGCACCGACTTTCGAGATCGACGGCATCAAGATGCTGCCCACCGCACAGGTCTCACCCTATGCCGATGCTGAACGCAAGGTCGGCCTGATCGAGCCGCGCGGTAAAACCATACTCGACTGTTGCGGCGGTCTCGGTTACTTCGCCGCACACTGCCTTAAAGGCAAAGCAAAGCACGTTCAGTCTTTTGAGAAAAATCCCGATGTGATCTGGCTGCGCAGCCTGAACCCCTGGTCGCCACTTACCGGCGAAGGTCTGACGCTGACCACTGGCGATATCGCACTGGAGATTGCGAAGCTGCCCGATGCCACCTTCGATGCCATCCTGCACGACCCGCCGCGCTTCGGTATCGCCGGCGAACTGTATTCACAGGTGTTTTACAACCACCTCGCCCGCGTGCTGAAGCGCAAAGGCCGGCTGTTCCACTACACCGGCACGCCGAACAAACTGACTTCCGGACGGGATGTCCCGCAGGAAGTCAGCAAGCGGCTGGAACGGGCGGGGTTCAGCGTGAAGCTGAACGGAGATGGATTGCTGGCAGTGAAGCGCTAAACGTAAGCGCACTAAGACTCAGTAAGGCTTGCCGTCCTTGTGTTTGAACACCCACTGCCCCGCTTCAAACAGCGCCTGCAGATCGTCATCGGGATAACTCGCGGCATCACCGGGATTGCGGTCACCGATTTCCAGATAGGCGACGTCTTCCGTGCTGCGGTTCACCAGATGGTGACCGTCGCCGCTGCCGGCCTTGAAGCCGGCGCACATTCCCGGTGACAGCGGTGTTTCACCGGCATCGGTAATCAGTGTCGGCGTGCCCTGCAGGATGTAGATGAATTCATCCTGCACGGTATGCGCGTGGCGCAGCGCAGAGATGGCGCCGGGTGCGAGTTTGGTGAGATTGACGCCGAAGTTTTTAAGACTGAAGACATCGCCCAGCGGGCGCTTGAACCGTCCTGCAACCATCGACGCGAACGGTTCCGGATAATTGCTCTGCCTGGCTTTCGGCGACGCCTCTGCGGCGCGGATGGCGACAGGGAATTTTGCGTCGGTCATGACAGGCTCCGGTGATCAGGAGCCCTTATCTTAAAGCGGATGCGGCAGGCTTCGGGTGAAACGAAACCGCCGTTCGGGCCTTAACCGACTTTTTCCTGCAACAGCGTATTGGCCTTGAGCAGTTTCTCGTCGATGGTGATGCCGAGGCCGGGGCCTTTGGGCACGTTGACGAAACCGTTCTCGACCTTGAAATCGCTTTCCGGACACAGCGGGTCTTTGGCGTTGGTGTTGAGGCCGAACACGAATTCCGCCGCACCCATCATGCGCGAGGCCGGCGTGCTGGCGTAGAAATGCGCGCCGGCGGCGGCTTCGAGTTGTGACTGCACCGAAAGCCCGCCGCAGTTGAGCTGGATATTGGAGGCTTCGGCGATGGCCGAGATTTTTTTCGCAGGGGTCAGGCCGCCGACCTTGTAGAGCTTGATGCAGAACACATCGACCGCATGCGCCTCGGCGTGGGCCATCGCGTCCTGGATGGTGAAGATGCCCTCGTCCGCCATCACCGGGATGCCACCGGCAGCGCGGCGGATTTCCGCCATGCCGTGCAGGTCGCGGCGCGCGATGGGTTGCTCGATGTAACCGAGACCCATCGGCTTGATGGCTTCGATGGCGAGCAGTGAATCGCCGAGCGTCCAGCCGCAGTTGGGGTCGATGCCGATCATCACGTCATTGCCCAGTGCCTTGCGCACGGCGGCGAAATTGGAAACGTCCTGTTTCCAGCCTCGACGGTCGGCCATTTTCAGGCACAGCACCTTGATGCCGTATTCCTCGACAGCACGACGCGCCTCTTCGATCATGGTCTGCACGTCTTCGGCCATGCTCACCGACCATTCCAGCGGAATGCGCGGCTGGCAGCAGCCGCCGATCAGTTCATGCACCGGCTTGTTCAGCGCCTTGCCCTGAGCGTCACGGATGGCGATGTCGAGCACCGCACGCGCCGCCGGATTGTTGGCAAGGCGGTTGTCGAACATCTCGTTGATGCCTTCGATATCAAAAATCGAACGGCCGATCATCGCCGGGCCGTAGATTTCCTTGATCGCGGCAACGATGCTCTGCGTGGTGTCGGCGACAAAGTGACCGGGGCTGATCGGGCGGATCTGCCCGGTGCCGACCACGCCGTCGGCGTAGATCTTCACCAGCACGGGTTTGCTGGTGATGCTGGTTTCCGGACCGGTGTCGTAGGTGCCACTGGAAAAAATGCGCTTGAGGCGCGTCGACAGTGCGGTGACATGGATTTCAATGCGATCAATCATGCGATTCCCCGGTACGGACGGTTTGCAGCGTTATTCAGGCTTGATGCCTGCGTTCTTGACGACTTTCTCCCAGCGCGGGATTTCCTCGCCGATGAATTTCTTGAACTCGGCCGGCGTATCGCCCACCGGCTCGAAGCCCTGCTTGAGCATGCCGTCGCGGATCGCCGGCACTTTCATCGCCGTGACGATTTCTTTCGACAATGATTCCACCACCGGCTTCGGCACACCGGCCGGCAGCAGCAGGCCATACCAGGATGCGGCGTAATAACCGGGCACACCGGCTTCGGCAATGGTCGGCACATTGGGCAGCGCGACATTGCGTTTCGAAATCGATACACCGATCGCACGCATCTTGCCGGCGTTGATCTGCGGCAGCGCGGTCGGAATTGATGTGAACAGCGTCTGCACTTCACCGCTGACCAGGCCGACAACCGAAGGCGCGCCGCCTTTGTAGGGGATATGCACCATCTGGATACCCGCCGAGGACATCAGCAGTTCCATCGCGAGGTGAGTCACGTTGCCAACGCCGCCGGAACCGAAAGACAGCGACTTCGGTTTGGATTTGGCGAGTGCGATCAGCCCTTTGACGTCATTCACCGCAATACTCGGATGCACCACCAGCACCGATGGCCCGAGGGCAACCAGGCTCAGCGGGATGAAATCCTTGCGGATATCGAAGGGCAGCTTGATCGACAGGCTGGGAATGGCAATGGTCGAGTTCGCCATCAGCATGGTGTAGCCGTCGGGATTGGCCTTGGCAACAATGTCGCCGGCGAGATTGCCCGAGGCACCGGGGCGGTTGTCGACGATGAACGAAGTGCCGAAGGTGTCGGTGAGTTTCTGGCCGATCGCGCGCGCGGCGAGATCGGTGCCCCCGCCCGCGCCGAAGCCGACGACGATACGCACGGATTTAGACGGAAATTTGCTTGCGCTGTCCTGGGCTGCGGCGATCGGCGCAATGGTGCTGCAGGTAATGGTGGCGGCGATGCAGGCGCCAAGCTGGCCACGGGTCATCAAAACTCTCCTCGAATAGTTATTGGCGGGGCACCGGGCCCCGCCGGTCAGGCAGCAACCGCGTAACGCGTATGCGGCGGCAGCTTGAGCGCGTCCTGCGCTTCGTACGGCTTGTGGCCTTCGACCTGCGCCGCATAAAGGATACGCCGGCTGTCGGAGTTGAACGCGTCGCGCTTGTGCAGCGTCGCGCGATTGTCCCAAACTACAACGTCGCCCTGCTGCCATTCGTGCTCGTAAACAAAGCGCTGCTGGGTGGTGTGCGCCCACAGTTCGTTGAGCAGCGCTTCGGAATCCTCCAGCAACATGCCGTTGACATAGGCACCGTGGCGGCGGCCGAGGAAAATCATGTTGCGACCGGTTTCCGGATGCGTCGAGATGATCGGGTGACTGGGGCCGGGTACGTTGCGGATATCCATATCCAGCGAGGCGCCGGGACGCAGCTTCATCGCGGTGTCGACGATATCGGCCTGCTTGATGGACTTGCCGGCGATGCGGCGCTTCATATCATCGGACATGGTGTCGTAAGCGGCATAGCAGTTGGTGAAATAGGTGTGGCCGCCGGCGGGCGGGATTTCGACAGCGAGCAGCATGCGCGCAGCAGTCGGTTTGTCCTTGAAGGAAAAATCCGAATGCCAGACGACCTCGCCATCGCCGAGGATACCGACGGGCTTGCCGTTTTCACGGATATTGGTGACCACGGTGACTTCCGGCGGCAGCTGGAATACCTGATTCGCGGTGCGCTCGGACAGGTCGCGCTTGTGCAGCGTCGATGACGTCACCGGTGTGCCGAATCGTTTGACCAGTGTCACCAGATCTTCAGGAGCAAACTTCTGGCCGCGGAACAGCAGCAGCATGTGTTCGAGCCAGACCTTGTGCAGGGCCTGGAAGGTGGCGTCGTCGATCCGGGTCAGATCAACCCCGCGGATTTCAGCGCCGAGCGCGGCGCCGCTGGGAACAACGGTAAAGGGTGCGGCAGCAGTCATGATCAACTCCTCCTGTAACAACTCACTGTACAAACACGAGTGCGGGGGCTCATCGGCGATCTGCTCAACGCTTTTTCAACCGTTTTTTCAACCGCTCGTTCAACATTACCCGCAACACTTCTTTCAATCTTCGCCGGCGTATACCTTCAGATAACTCGAACGGCCGCCATCGGCAGCGATGGTGGTGCCGGTCAGCATGCGTGATTCATCGGACGCGAGGAATACCGCGATGGCCGCGATGTCTTCGGGCTCGCCCTTCGAAAACGGATAGAGCTTCTGGAACACCTCGCGCTCGCGCGACGCGGCACTCGGCTTTTCGACAAAATCCTTGTTCTCGTAACGTGCGATCTGGCGTTCGGTGCGCACAGAGCCCGGTGCAACGGCATTGGCGCGTATGCCGTACTGGACATATTGCGCAGCCAGGGTCTTGGTGAACGAGATGATGCCGCCTTTGGTGGCGGCATAGGCCGGTTTCAGCGAACCGACCAGACCGAGATGTGATGTCACGTTGACGATAGAACCACTACCCGCCTTGATCATGTGGGGGATACCGTGCCGGCAGGTCAGAAAAGGGTGCAGCAGGTTCAGCGCGACAGTCTTGTGCCAGACATCAAGATCCATCTCATGCACCGGGCGGTCGTCCTGCGAGGACCCGCCGGCGCAGTTGAACAGCACATTGAGCTTGCCGAAATGTTTGACGGTGGCGGCGATGGCGTCGCGCACGCTGTCGTCCTGCGTGACATCGGTCTGCACGAACAGTGCATTGCCGCCGGCGTCACGGATTTCGCGTTCGGCACGCTCGCCCGCTTCGCGGTTGAGTTCGCAGATCGCCACGCCCGCGCCTTCGCGCACGCACATTTTTGCGGTCGCCTTGGCAATGCCGGCGCCGGCGCCGGTCAGGAATACCACCTTGCCTTCGAGTCTGCCCACTGAGAATTTCCTCCGGTTGCTGCGTGCCCGCTGTTAATGGATTTTCGGGCAACTACAGAATTTAATGAATACCACCATAACCCACAATACTATTGAGTTATATGGCCATACCTTTTTTGACATGCTGAATCCGGCCACGTCGCACCGGTAACCTGCACTGCACAAGAACCTTCGCCATGTCTTCGACCTGTTCCAGAGCCCAAAGCGTGTCGAGCAGACGGCGGGCTCGCGCTTTCGGCAATACGCTGCCGACGAGCCCCAGGAATTTTGCATCGAGTTGTGCATCGGTGACCGGATTGTCGGGACTGCCGGTCGCATGCGCGACACGCTCCGACAGCAAGCTGCCGTCTGCCAGCGTCAGCGTCACTTCGCACTGATCCTGCGCAACGGCGGCATCGCCCTCGACTTCGATCCGGCGGCGCAAGCCGGCAACCAGCGGATCATGCACACGCTCATCCGTGAACTGCGCCGGCAGACAGACCCCGTCGACCAGCGCTGCCGTCATCGCGTGCTGGAAAGACAGGCGACCCTCAAGACCGGTCGCGGGTTCGGGACGGCTCTCGAGTTTGATCGCCAGCGGGTTTACGCGCGCCTGAATGCGCTTGATGCGATCCGGCGCAACACCCGAACGGCGACGCAATGCCAGCATCGCATCGACCAGCGGATGACTGAGGATGGCCGAGGCATAAAGTTTGGGCGCGTTGTTCATCACCTGCCACTGTTCACCTAGACCGTCGGTGATCGCGTTGAAGTCGGTGTCATTGGGCGCAAAGGCAGCCGCAAATCCGTGGTGGCCTTCAAGGATGGTGCCGGCGCTGGTGAAGCCTTGCTGCACCAGCAGCGCGGCGAGCAGTCCGGATTGCGCGGCGCGCGCCGGATGAAAGGCCTTGGTCATCGTGCCGAAAGTTTCGCGCAGCCCCGAGGCCTGGGTACCGGCAAGGCCGAGTGTGAAGGCCATCTGCGCTGCATTCATGCCGAGCAGGCGACCGGCTGCGGCAGCACCGCCGAATACACCCGCGGTGCCCGTCATGTGCCAGACAGCACCGTGACGCATGTTCTGGATGGCCAGTGCAACGCGACAGGTGGCTTCGAGCCCGAGCAGGCTCGCGACCAGAAAATCGCGCCCGCTGCGCTGCCCGTGTTCGGAAAGCGCCAGCGCGACTGGAATCGTCGGTGCGGAAGGATGCAGGACTGTCGGGAAAAACGTGTCATCGTAATCGTCGAGGTGCGCGAGCAGCCCGTTGGCAAATGCTGCATTCTGCAGGCTGGTGCGCAGACCGCCGCCAATCACCGAAGCGCGTTTCGTCGCGCCTTCCGCACGGAATACCGTTAACGCCATCTCCAGCGCCGGGTCCTGCGTGGCGTGCAGCGCCACAGCCAGCATATTGATCACGCAGCGCTTTCCCTGATGCAGAACCACGTCGGGTATCTGCGCCGCGGGCGTATCCGCCGCGAACTGCGCGAGGCGCAGCGTGGCGGGAGTGGCTGCGCTCATGAACGATCAGTCCGTTGTGGCGCCGGCCGCCTTGACCACAGGCGCCCACTTGGAGATTTCCGCCTGGATGAAGGCCGTTGCCGCTTCCGGCGAATTGCCGACGGGTTCCAGACCCAGCGTCGCAAGCCGTTCCTTGAACTGCGGCGACTGCAATGCCTTCACCGATTCAGCGTTGAGCTTGCTGATGATGTCGCGCGGAGTACCGGCGGGCCCCATCATGATGTAGAAGCCGGTGACGACGAAACCTTTGACCGCAGCTTCATTGATGGTCGGCACATCGGGTGCGACCGGGGAGCGTTTTTCACCGGTGGCAGCAATCGCGCGGATACGGCCCGAACGCACATGGGCAATCGCAGACGCGACGTTGCTGAACATGAAATCGATCTCGCCGCCGATCAATGAAGCACCCGCTGCGCCAGCGCTTTTGTACGGCACATGAATCATCTTGGTGCCGGTCATGTGCTGGAACAACACGCCGGCGAGATGATTGGCACTGCCGTTGCCGGAAGAACCGAAAGCGATCTGTCCGGGTCGTGACTTCGCCAATGCGAGAAACTGCTGTGGTGTTTTGACCGGTACGGTCGGATGCGTGGTCAGGAAATACTGGCCTGAGGTGAGCTGGGTGATGAAACTGAAATCCTTGATCGGGTCATACGGCACTTTGCGCAGGCTGGGCTGGATCGAAAACTCCGGCGCCACGGTCATCAGCGTGTAGCCGTCGGGCGGTGTCTTCGAAAAATGTTCAGTGCCGATCACCGTACCGGCGCCGGGACGGTTGTCGATGAAAATGGTGACGCCCATCTGTTCGCTCAGGCGCTGCGCAATCAGCCGCGCCATGGTGTCGGTGCCACCACCAGCGCCGATCGGCACCACCATGCGTATCGTCTTGTTGGGATAGGTCGTGTTCTGCGCATCAGCCGTTTGCAAGACAGAAGCCAGCACCAGAGCAGTCGCCAAGGTATTGATGTAAATATTTGTTTTTATTGAATTTTTCATGAAGACTCCTGCGGATCCTGCGGGCAAGCGGGCCCGCGCCGTTTCCTGCTCTGCGTTCAATCCACCGCCACCTTCAGATACGACGAACGTCCGCCGTCGGCCGTGATGGTGGTGCCGGTGATCATGCGTGATTCATCAGAGCCGAGGAACACCGCAATCGCCGCGATGTGTTCAGGCTCGCCCACCGAAAACGGATAAAGCTTCTGCATGGCGATGCGCGCACGGGCGGCTGGCGTCGGATTGTCCGCCAGCAACCATTCTTTGTTTTCCCAGCGCTTGATCGAGCGCTCGGTGCGCACAATCGCCGGTGCAATGGCATTGGCGCGGATGCCGTAATCGGCATACTGCGCTGCGAGAGTTTTGGTGAAGGACATAATGCCGCCCTTGGCGGCGGCATAGGCAGGTTTCTCTGTACCCTTGGTGCCGAGATGCGAACCGAAGTTGATGATCGAACCGCCGCCAGCCTTGATCATGTGCGGCAAAGCGTAGCGGCAGCATAGAAAGGGATGCAGCAGATTCAGTGCAATGGTCTTGTGCCAGGTGTCGAGATCCATCTGATGCACCGGCTTGTCCTCCTGCAGCGATCCGCCGGCGCAGTTCATGATGACGTCAAGCCTGCCAAACGCGGCAATCGTTGCATCCACTGCGCGTTTGACCGCGGCGTCCTGGGTGACATCGGTCTCGATGAAAATGGCGTCTCCGCCTTCGGCGCGTATTTCCTTTTCGGCCGACTCACCGGCTTCCCGGTTGAGCTCGAATAGCGCGACCTTGGCACCTTCGCGCGCAAACGCTTTTACGGTGGCCTTGGCGATGCCCGCACCGGCGCCCGTCAGGAACGCCACCTTGCCTTTCATTCTGTCCATTGCTGTTTCCGTAACGTTCGTATGGGTTGATCCGGCCGCTCAGCGTTTGCCGCAGGCCTGTTGCATGAACTTCAGTGTTTCGGTCGCGCAGGCTTCCGCATCGCTAGCAGCCACGTGATAGGACTTGCCCGGCAACACCAGCAGTCTTGAATCCGGAATTTTTTCCTGCCACTCGCGCGTACGCTCAACGGTGCCGAGACCGCTTTCTTCAGTGGTGATCACCAGTGTCGGGCAGGTGATCTTCGGCAGGTCGGCGCGGATGTCAGCGTAATTGACGCCGCGGTTGAAGCCGACCAGCGAGGACACCGGCGCGCGACCCATGAATTGGGTCCACCACTCCACGCCCTCATCCGGAAAGTGTTCACCGAGCCGTCCGTCCATCGTGCGCCGCGCCCAGTGCTCGGCGCCCTTGGTTTCGAATTCCTCAATCAATGCGGGAATGTGTTCTGCGCCGGGGCGCAGCGCCTGCGGCGTGCCGACCACCGTCAGCGACAGCATGCGATCGGGACGGCGTCCGGCAAATGCGCGGGCGATGGTGCCGCCGATTTTTGCGGCGACGAGATGGAAACGTTCAATGCCGAGGCTGTCCATCAGGCGACAGTAGTCATCGACGAGTTTGTCGAGCGTCCATTCGTATTCGCGCGGCATCGGCGTCGACTGGCCGTAACCGCGCATGTCGGGACGAACCACCTGAAAATGCCGCGCCAGAATCGGCGTCCATGGATACCAGGACAAGCTGCTCTCGGCATTGCCGTGAAGCATCAGCACGGCTTCCGGTTTCTTCCAGGGGTCGGTGAAATCATCGACCCGGTAGAACATTTCACAATCGGGCAGTTTCAGTGTCGGCATGGCGGACTCGGCCTCACATCAGGTCCGGCTGGCAAGCAACTGCATCAGACGGTCCGGATTGGCGGCGCGGTCGAAGTTGCAGACTTCGTCGAGCAGCACATCAACCTGTACCGGCGCAAAACGGCGCAGCATCTCGGCGCGGAATCGCGATATATGGTCTTCCATCGTGAACGGACGCGACGCGCTGCCTTTCGGCGCTTCGATGAATTTCTCCACAGTTTTGCCGGACTGCAGGGTCAGCGTCACTTTCGCGCCCACCGACTGCTCGGTGCTGACGCGTTCGGCATCGGGATCGAGTTCGCAGGAAATCCGTTTGGAAATATCCATCACTGCGGCGTCAGCCAGTGCGGCATCGAAGTCGTCGATGTTTATGGTGAAACCGGGAGGCAGATCCTTGCCGCGGGCAAGCACCATCGCCATGCAGAACGGCAGACTCATCTGTGCAGCCTGGACATCCTTGGGTTCGTTGACGGTGAGACGCCCCTGAATGATTTTCGGAATGCCGACCCGGATCGCCTTGATGTCGGCGATGGTCAGCTGGTGTTCATGGCAAAGATCGGCCGTGGTTTCGATGGCGGCGAGCACGCGCGCGCTGGTGGCATGCGGCTTGATCGCGGTTTCAAGCAGCCGCCAGGTTTCGCCGATGCCGGCGAGACCTTTGCCGAAGTCGTGGCCGTCGGCGTAAGCGCGCGCAAACCCGTCCTTGCCTTCGAGGATATCCGCCGGGCCGGAGAATCCCGCCCCCGCGAGCAATGCAGCATGCACGCCCTCACCCGCGGCATGCGCGGCATGGATGCGTTTGACCGTCGAGCCGGAGTGATAGAACTGCGTCAGCCCGCCGCTGAACGAGGCGACAAGGCCGATGGTTTCAGCGATGCGCTCGGCGCGATCCTTGCCGTTGAACATCAGGCTCGCGGCAGCGGTGCCGGCGCCGAAACCACCGCAGGTCGCCGTGCTCTGGAAACCGCGGCGGAAATGCGAAGGCTGGATCGAAAGACCAATGCGGATCATGTTTTCGTAACCGGCGGCAATCGCCGCGAGGATGCGCTCGCCGGAGAGGCCGCGTGCCTCGCCCACCGCCAGCGCTGCAGAGATGACAATACAACCGGGATGCAACATCGAACCGACATGCACGTCGTCGGCATCGATGCTGCCGGAGTACGTGGTGTTGATGAATGTCGCGCGCTCGGGATCGCTGCGGTCTAATGAAAACATCACTGTGGACTGGCCGTTGCCGCCGAGTTCGCGACCGAGGTTGGTGGCCCAGGCGCTCCAGGGCATGCGCTGCCCCAGTGAAGCCACACGCAGGTAATCGAGCAGGAAGATCGTCAGATGCTCCTTCACCGTCGCAGGCAACAGGGCATAACGCAGGCCGGCGGTGAAATGCGCAAATTCACGGGTGGCAGCAATCGGAGAGGTTTGATCAGTCATGTTTGCGGACCTTTCTGCGGATCGTCGTGGTCTCAGTTGGCCTTGATGTTAGCGGTGGTAATGACCTTGCCCCACTTTTCATAATCGGCCTTGTGGTACGCAGCCAGTGCAGCCGGCGTGCCGCCCGAAGGTTCGGCGCCGTCCAGCGCGAGGGCTTTTTTGATGTCGTCGGTGACCAGCACCTTGTTGGTCGCGGCGTTCATGCGATCCACCATCGCCGCGGGCAGGCCGGCCGGACCATACAGGCCCCACCACTGACTGGATTCAAAATCTTTCAGCGCAGCTTCGGCCACCGTCGGCAGCTCCGGCGCGACGGCGAGGCGTTTGCTGCTGGTCACGGCCAGCGCCTTCAAGCGGCCGGCGCGTACCTGCGCGGACACGCTGGGATAGGCGGCGAACAGCACCGAGACATTGCCTGCAACCGTATCGATGGTCGCCGGCGCTGCGCCCTTGTACGGCACATGCAGCATTTTCACACCGGCGCGTTGCGAAAACAGTTCACCGGTGAGGTGACTCAGCGTGCCCGCGCCGTTCGAGGCATAGGCCAGCGCATCGGGTTTGGCCTTGGCGATGGTGATCAACTCCTTGACGGTTTTTGCCGGCACCGAGGGGTGCACCGTCAGCACGTTCGGCGCATCACCGATTTTGACGATGGGCGTAAAACTTTTGAGCACGTCGTACGGCGCCTTGGCGCCAAGGTGAGGATTGATCGACAGCACGCTCGACGAGGCAAACAGCAGGTTGTAGCCATCGGCCGGGGCGCGCGCAGCAATTTCGCCGCCGATGATGCCACCGGCACCGCCACGGTTATCGACGATGATCTGCTGGCCGATCACAGCGGAGAGGCGCGTGGTGACATGGCGCGCGACGATGTCGGCTGCGCCGCCCGGCGGGAAAGGCACGATCACACGCACGGCTTTGTCGGGATAACCCTGAGCCGCGGCAGCGAAGGACAGCGTCGCGCCCAGCAGGACCGTCAGCGTACGGGGTAAAAACATGGACGAACCTTTCTCGGGATGCATTGCAAAAGAGGGCGGGCCGCATGAGGCGGCCCGCGGGTAAAATTATAGTCCTGTCATGCACCGCGAAGCGCCCACAGTGCATATCGTGGGCAACATCGCGGCGACAGCACGGCGTCAGGTCATGATCAGCGCCGCGCGTCCGGTTACGGAGCCGGTTTCCAGCCGCTGGTGCAGGGCTTCCGCATCTGCCATCGGCACTTTTTCGGTCACCAGCGGCCAGAGGTCGCCGCGCGCGACCAGTTCCAGCGATTCGATGACTTCCTGGCGCGTGGCGTAACGGCTGCCCATGACTTCGATTTCCTTGCGCATGATCGCCGGGCCATCGGCGTCGAAACGCGCGCTGTTGCCGGCGAGCAAAACCAGGCGTCCGCCGAAGTTGAGGCCGCCGATGGCGGATTCGATGCTCTGCTTGGTACAGACATAGTCGAACACCACATCGACGCCCTTGCCACCCGTCATCTCGATCAGCTGTTCGCTGACCTTGCCGTCACTGGCGTCGATGGTCGCATCGGCGCCGCATTTGACGCAGGACTCGAATTTCGAAGCCTTGGTATCAACCGCAATCACTTTGCGCGCATGCGCCCAGCGCGACACCATCAGCATATGCACGCCGAGGCCGCCGCCGGCGCCGATCACCGCCACGGTGTCAGTCGGCATCACCCGCGCCTTGCGGGTGACTTTGAGCGGCGTCGCAATGGCGTCGCAGATCACACCGATTTCGGCGGCGTGTTTTTTGTGATTCATGGCTTCGGGCAGCGGGATGAAGTTTTCCGCGGGCAGCTTGATGTATTCGGCATAACCGCCGTCGCATTCACGGCCAATGTAACCGCCGAAGTTCTCGCACAGCGTCTCGCGGTTGATGCGGCACCAGTAGCAATGGCCGCAGGTCAGGTAGAAATAGGCGGTGACCGCATCACCGGCCTTGAGCCGGCTGACGCCGGCGCCGGTAGCGACGATTTCGGCGGTGATTTCGTGGCCGAGGATGCGCGGGTATTGCACCGGCACGCGTCCCGCACGCACATGGTGAATGGTCAGGCCGGCACCGCAGGACAGTACGCGGGCAACGGCTTCTCCGGGGCCGGGCACCGGATCCGGCACGGTTTCCAGCACCAGCGGCTGGTTTTTTCCTTTTAACAGCATGGCTTTCATGGCATTTCCTCCCGGTGCGCATCTTAACCCGCCGGCGCCGCCGGCCAAGAGGGGGCCGACCCGTCAGTACCTTGATGTAAGACAAAACCCGAACCGGGCGGGCCATTACCATCAGCAGCGTCGGAGCAACCGCGTAAAAACAGGATCTGTCGCGGTGCCGCTCCGCAGCTTGTGGAGGAACGAACATGAGAGTCGTGGTCGCCCTGGGCGGCACCGCGCTGGCGCGGCGTGGCGAAGCGCTGGACGCCGAGGTGCAGCGCCGTAACATCGCGCATGCCATCGGCGCCGTTGCCGGTATCGCGCGCACTCACAACGTGGTCATCACCCACGGCAACTCTCCGCAGGTCGGACTGCTGGCGATGCAGTCGGAATCGTATCCCGGCCTGAAACCGTACCCGCTGGACATGCTCGGCGCCGAAACCGAGGGCATTATCGGATATCTGGTCGAGCAGGAGCTGCGCAACCTGCTGCCGGGCAAACATGTGGTCACCGTGCTGACGCAGGTCGAGGTCAATCGCAACGACGCGGCTTTCCGTCACCCGTCAAAGGCCTTCGGACCGGCGCTGAACCAGCTGGAAGCGGAACGCCTAGCCCATGAACACGGCTGGACGATCGCGCAGGACGGCATCAAGTGGCGACGCACAGTGCCTTCTCCGGAACCGCTACGCATCCTTGAACTGCCGGCGATCAAACTGCTGTCTGACGCCGGTGTACTGGTAGTGTGTGCCGGCGGCGGCGGTATTCCGGTGGTCGCTTCGCCAAAGGGTGGCATGCGCGGCGTCGAAGCCCTGATCGACAAGGATCTTTCGGCGTCTTTGCTGGCACACCAGTTAAAGGCCGATGCCCTGCTGTTTCTCACCGATGTGGAAGCGGTGTATGAAAACTGGGGCATGAAAGGCGCAGTGCCGCTCGGCGAAACCACGCCGGCAGAACTGCGCAAAATCAACTTTGCCTCGGGTTCGATGCGCCCGAAAGTCGAAGCGGCCTGCCGCTTTGTTGAATCCGGCGGCAGTTTCGCAGCCATCGGCATGCTCGAAGACGCCGCACAAATTCTCCTCGGTCAGCGCGGCACCATCGTGCGCCGCGGTGAAACCGGCCTGGATTTCACCAATAAAATCAGGGCCGGCGGCGACATTGAGTTCGTCCCGGCGGGCGACCCGCCAAAGAAATAAGCCGTGACCAGCGTCACCGCAGCGATGTCATGGACATGACCCGGAGCGAACGGCGCGCCCGCAACGAAAGCCGGTAGAATCAAATCTCGTTTTTGCAGACTGCGCGCTGCTGTAGCTGCCCCCATTTCCCCCAACACCCCCGTCGCATCACACGCGATCACCGATTGCAGGCATGGATATTCCCGAACACGACCGCGACCACATCGCCATCCGCGGTGCACGCCAGAACAACCTGAAAAACCTGTCGCTGGATGTGCCGCTGAACGAACTGGTGGTGGTCACCGGTGTTTCCGGCAGCGGCAAATCGTCGCTGGTATTCGACACGCTGTATGCCGAAGGCCAGCGCCGTTACGTCGAAACCTTCTCGCCCTACGCGCGGCAGTTCCTCGACCGCCAGGACCGGCCGCAGGTGGATTCCATCGACGGCATCCCGCCGGCCATTGCCATCGACCAGGTCAATCCGGTACGCACCTCGCGCTCGACCGTGGGCACGATGACCGAGCTCAACGACCACCTGAAGCTGCTGTTCGCGCGTGCGGCGCATCTGCACTGCAAAGGCTGCGGTGCGAAAGTGACGCAGGACACGCCGCAATCGATATTCGATGCACTGCAGGCCCGCGCAGTGGCCGAGGGTGATCCGCGGCTGGCGATTGCCTTCCCGGTACCGGTGCCGGCGAATTTCAAGGCCGACGAAGTCAAGGCGCTGCTCGGCGCGCAAGGCTACACACGATTCCTCAACGAAGACAAAAACGGTTTTGAGGTGGTACAGGACCGGCTGCGCATGGGCAATGCCGAACGCGGCCGCGTTGTTGAAGCGCTGGAAGCCGCAATCAAAGTCGGCCAGGGCCGCATCAACGTGCATGTGCTCGCCGCTGATGACGCCAATGCCAGCAGCGGCACGGTGTGGAAATATTCCACCGATTTGCATTGCGCGGAATGCGATATCCATTACGCCGAACCGAATCCGAGCCTGTTCTCCTTCAATTCTCCGATGGGTGCCTGCGACACCTGCCGCGGTTTCGGCCGCGTGATCGGGCTGGACTTCGGGCTGGTGGTGCCGGATGAATCCAAATCACTGCGCGACGGCGCGGTGAAACCCTGGCAGACACCATCGAACAAGGAATGCCAGGACGACCTGATGAAATACGCGCGACTGCGCGGCATTCCGGTCGACAAACCCTGGCGTGAACTGTCGGCGAAGGAAAAACGCTGGGTGCTCGACGGCGAACCGGAATGGGAAAGCTGGCGCAAATCCTGGCCTGGGACCTGGTATGGCGTCGCGCGCTTTTTCAAGTG
>JBILYA010000429.1:0-4375 GCA_044378065.1 Burkholderiales bacterium
TGCGCCTGATGAATGAGGTGCCGGGTGTGATGGGCATCAAACAAAGCGCGGGCGACTTGAAGCTCTTCGCCGATCTCATGATCAATGCGCCGAAGGATCGGAAGATCTACAGCGCGGTGGATGCGCTGATGTATCCGTCGTTCTGCCTCGGCACGCCGGGCGTGATTGCCGCCACGCCCTCCGGCATTCCGCGTGCGACGGCCGTGCTGCGTGATGCGGTGGCGAAAGGCGATCACGCCAACGCGCGGCTGCTTCACGAGGCGATCCTCCGCTTCTGGAATGCCACGGATCACTACAATCTGCCCGCCTGCATCCGCTATGCGCAGTCGTTGCAAGGCGTGGATGCTGGCTTCCCGCGCATGCCGATGCGGCCGGCCACCGAAGCGCAGCAGGCAAAGATCAAGCCCGCGCTGGAGGCGGTGCTGAAGCTTGCTGACTCGCTCAGCTAACACGTTTCGGATTCGCCCCTCATGTCCCCCCCACTCGGCATCTCGCTCATCCTGCTGTTCATCGCTCTCGCGGAGGCGTCACGGCGTATACGCTGGCTTGAGGGGCTGGGATTCACGTTCGTGGTGCTCGCATTCGGTGCGGCGGCCTTCACGTTTCCAGCGTGGTTCATCGCGCCGGGCGGCTTTGAGATGAAACAGGTCATCGCGCCGCTCGTGCAGCTCATCCTCCTCTGCATGGGCATGACGCTGACGCTGGCGGACTTCACCCGCGTGCTGTCCGCTCCGCGCGCAGTCGTGATCGGCGCGGTCTTGCAATACAGCATCATGCCGTTGGGCGGCTTCGCTTTTGCGCGGCTGTTCGGATTGGAAAAAGAGGTCGCCGCAGGCCTCATCCTTATCGGCTGCTGTCCCGGCGGTGTGTCCTCGAATGTCATCACCTATCTGGCCAAGGGCAACGTGCCGCTCTCCGTGACCATGACCGCAGTCTCGACCTTGCTCTCGCCGTTCATCACGCCGTTTGCCATGCAGTGGCTCGCGGGCTCGTATGTGCCGGTCGGGGTCGGTCCGATGATGCTTTCCATCCTCAAGATGATCATCGCGCCGCTCGCGATTGGTTTTGCGATTCGTCGCTTCCTGCCGCGCCTCGCGGACAAGTTCGTGCGCGTGCTGCCGCCGCTCGCGATGCTCTCCATTGCCCTCATCGTCGCGATCACGGTGGCGATGTCGCGCGATGATTTGCTGAAGGTCGGCCTCGTCCTGCTCGCCGCCTCCGCCTGTCACAACGCCACCGGTTACGCGCTCGGCTATGGTGCCGCCCGCCTGCTCGGCCTCGATGGGCGCGACAGCCGGACGGTGGCGCTCGAGGTGGGCCTGCAAAACGGCGGCATGGCCACCGGCCTCGCCTTCAATGTCCTGCAAAGTCCCGCGGCCGCGCTCGGAGCCGCGGTGTTCGGCCCGTGGAGCGCCATCACCAGTTCCGCGCTGGCCTCGTGGTGGCGCCGTGAACCCAAACAAGCATCATCATCATGAACCTCGCTTTTCTATTCGCTCGTTTTGCGTCCGCCGTGCTGGCTTTGGCGACAACGCCTCTGGCGGCCGCGGCCCCCTGGCATCTCCCGCTCGATCAGCCCGAGTCGGCGGAGTGGTCTATCCACGGCCACGCCGAAACGGTGCCCGGCGCAAAAGGCGCCGCCCTGCAGCTCGATGGCCGCTCCCTCATCGAGGTGAAGGACTCCTCCGTGACCGGCTCCGGCGCGGAGGGCTTCAGCTTCGTGCTGTGGTGCAATCCCTTCCACGTGCGCGATGGCCAGCACATGATCGTGGCGAAAAACCGCTATAGCAAAGGCGAGCGCGAGTGGGGCGTGATGATCGACACGGATGGGAAATTCCGACTTTACCTGTGGCAGGGGAAATGGACGACGGCGGAGGCGCAGACCGCACCAAAGCCCGGTCACTGGCATCAGGTCGGGGTCGTCGTTCGGCCGGAAAGCGCCGAGCTCTGGATCGACGGTCGGCGCGAGGGCCGCGTCGATCTGGCCGCTCCCGTCGCCGCCACGGCGGCACCGGTCACGCTCGGCGGTGTCCTCGAGGGATCGCCCCGGCAGACCTGGTTCGGGGCCCTCGACGACTTCCGGCTTTTCGATCGGGCGCTCTCCGAGGCGGAAATGGCGGCGCTCTACGAGCCGGTCGCGGCGACGCTGGAGATCCCGGAGATGCCCTTGCCAGAGGCAATGCAGGCTCATCCCTTCTGGACCCGCGCGGGTGCGGAGGACGCGGAGCAGGATCGCAGTCTCACGCTCTTCGACGGTCGCAGCCCCGACAAGCTCGCCTGCGACACGACCCTGCGCCGCATGCCCGACGGTTCGTGGGTTCACGTCATGCTCGGCGGAGGAGACAAGGAGCCCGATCCGCGCAACGGCGTCTTTCTCCAGCGCAGCCAGGACGAGGGCGGCACCTGGAGCGCGCTGGAACGGCTCGACTTCGGCTTTCCGAAAGGTGGCGACACCCGCGCCCTCGTGCCCACCGAGCTGATGGTGCATGACGGTCGCTGCACCCTCTACTTCGCGACGCACGACGGCACCTTCGGCGGCTGGAAAAGCTGGTCGGTCGCGAGCGACGATTCTTGCAAGACCTGGGGCTCGCCGCTGCCGCTGCCGGGACGCCTGCACGACCGCACCTTCATCCGCAACCTTGTCGTCGCCCGCGACGGGCGCCTCCTCCTGCCTTTCCAACACTACGAAGACGCGCCCCGCAGCGCACCGGTGAATGGCGTCCTCATCAGCGCCGACGGCGGGCGAACCTGGAGCGAGCATGGCAACATCCGCCTCACCGAAAACCGCGCCTACCAGGGCTGGGCGGAAAACAACGTCGTCGAGTTGCGCGACGGCCGCATCGCCATGATCATCCGAGCCGACGGTCTCGGCGGCGTCCTCTATCAGGCCGAGTCCACCGACGGTGGTCTCACCTGGCCCGCGCTCGCCACGAAGACCGACATTCCCAATCCCGGATCCAAGGCCACACTCTACGGTCTCGGCGGCGACAGCGTGGCCCTGCTGCACAATCCGAATCCCAAAACGCGTTCGCCGCTGGCGCTGTGGATCAGCTTCGACGGCATGAAGACCTGGCCCTACCAACGCATCCTGCGCGGCGACCTGGAAGGGCGTTTCAACTACCCCGACGGATTTGTCAGCGCCGACAAACGATGGCTGCACTTCGCCTTCGATCACAATCGCGACAAAGCCATCCTCGTCAGCGCGCGCCTGCCCGAGATTCCCACACTCTGGGACGATGCCCGGCCTCTGCCCAAATCTGCCGATCTGCCCGTGCTCGAAGGGGTGCGCTTTTCGGTGATCAAACGCTACGAGTTTCAAAAGGACGGGTATCGTTTCCTCCACGGCCTTGGCCTAGGCTTTCACCGTGGCAAACTCTACGCCTCCTTCGGCCACAATCAGGGGGGAGAAAACACCGATACCGAAGAGGCGCGCTTTTGTGTGAGTGAAGACGATGGAAAAAGCTGGAGCGAGGTGCGCACGATGGACGCTGGCGAAGGCCCCGTCGGAGTCAGTCACGGGAGCTTCCTTTCCCACGATGGCAAGCTCTGGGCCTTCATGGGCGCCTACACCGGCACCATGCAGGGCATCCACACACGCGCCTACCAGCTCAACGAAACATCCGCCGCCTTCGAGCCGCGCGGCACCGTCATCGAGGGCGGATTCTGGCCCATGCAGGAGCCGCTGCGCATGGACGACGGCAACTGGATCATGGCCGGCATCACCGCGGGGGTTTATGATGAAAAAGGGACCCATCCCGCCGCTGTCGCGATCAGTCGGGGCGACGACTTCACGAAGTGGGATCTCGTTCCGATCGCACCGGCGCCCGGCCTCCCGATGTGGGGCGAGTCCACCGTCATCGTCGAAGGAAAACGCGTCACCAACCTCGGTCGTTATGGAGCCGAGGCCCGCGCCCTCGTGGCGACGAGCGAGGACTACGGCCGCACCTGGACCACGATGCGCCCGAGCAACCTGCCGATGACCACAAGCAAGCCTTACGCTGGCACATTGAGCTCCGGTCAGCGTTATCTCGTCTGCACCACCACCGCGGACAGCGGCAAACGGCGCTCGCCTTTGACCATCGCGCTCTCCAGACCCGGCGAGGAGACATTCAGCAAAGTCTTCGTCATCCGCCACGCCCTGTTCCCGGAAGGCCCCGGCGAGTCGCACCAGGGTGCCGCGCTCTCCTACCCGTATGCGGTGGAGCACGAGGGCAAGCTCTACGTCGGCTACTCGAACAGCGGCGACAAGTCCACCCGGGTCGGCACCGGTCGCGAACTCTGGAACAACAACAGCGCGGAGCTGGCGGTGATTCCTGTCGCCAGCCTGTCTGTCGCTGCTGACGCACACCTGGGCGCGTTGCTCGAAAGTCGCGGC
>JBILYA010000008.1:0-16549 GCA_044378065.1 Burkholderiales bacterium
ATATTCACAAAACCGGTGCGCTGATCCGCGCCGCGGCCGTGCTCGGCGCGCGTTGCGGCGCGGGGCTCAATGAAGCGGAGTTCGCCCGCGTGGATGCCTATGCCAAAGCCGTCGGCCTCGCATTTCAGGTCGTTGACGATGTGCTTGATGCCGAGGCACCGACCGCGACCTTGGGCAAAACCGCCGGAAAAGACGCTGAGCAGGGCAAGCCCACCTATGTCAGCGCCATGGGTATAGCCCAGGCCAAGGCGCTGGCCGGGCAGTTGCGCGAAGAAGCGCTGGCCGCCATCGCCCCATTCGGCGCCCGCGGTGCGAGACTGGCACAACTCGCCGATTTCGTCGTGCTGCGCAAGTTCTGAGACAATGGCGGGATGAGCGGAACATTGACCATGGACGGGGCAGGGGATCGCGACCGGCCGAAGTACGAGTTGCTGAAATCGATCGCATCGCCGGCCGATATGCGCCTGCTGGAACGCAGCCAGCTGCCGCGCCTTGCCGAAGAGCTCCGCACCTACCTCGTTGAGTCGGTCAGCCAGACCGGCGGTCACCTCTCTTCCAATCTAGGCACTGTCGAACTGACGATTGCGCTGCATTACGTATTCGACACGCCTCATGACCGGCTGGTGTGGGACGTCGGCCACCAGACCTACGGCCACAAGATCCTCACCGGGCGCCGCGAAGGTATGAAAAACCTGCGTATGTGGAAAGGCCTGTCCGGTTTTCCGCAGCGCGAAGAATCCGAATACGACAGCTTCGGCACCGCGCATTCGAGCACCTCGATCAGTGCCGCGCTGGGCATGGCGGTCGCCGCCAAACTCAAGGGCGAGCCGCGCCGTGCAGTCGCCATTATCGGTGACGGTGCGATGACGGCGGGTATGGCCTTCGAAGCGATGAACAATGCCGGCGACATGGATGTCGACCTGCTGGTGATCCTCAACGACAACGACATGTCGATCTCGCCGCCGGTCGGCGCGCTGAATAAATACCTCGCCAAGCTGATGTCGGGCCGCTTCTACGCCAAGGCCAAGGATCTCGGCACCAAGGTGCTGGGCGACCTCGCGCGCCGTGCCGAAGAACACATGAAGGGCATGGTCACGCCGGGCACGATGTTCGAGGAGTTCGGTTTCAACTACATCGGGCCGATTGACGGCCACGATCTCGATGCGCTGATCCCGACGCTGCACAACATCAAGCGCCTGAAGGGCCCGCAGTTCCTGCACGTGGTCACGCGCAAGGGCCAGGGCTACAAGCTGGCTGAAGCCGACCCGATCCTGTATCACGGCGTATCCAAGTTCGATCACAAGGCCGGCATTCCAACGGGAAAAGCGGCCAGCAAGCCGACGTACACGCAGGTGTTCGGCGACTGGCTGTGCGAAATGGCCGAGAAGGACCCGCGACTGGTGGCGATCACGCCGGCGATGCGCGAAGGCTCGGGCATGGTGAAGTTCGCCGCGCAGTATCCGAAGCGTTATTTCGACGTCGGCATTGCCGAGCAGCACGCAGTGACTTTCGCCGCCGGTGTGGCCTGCGAAGGTTACAAACCGGTGGTGGCGATTTATTCGACATTCCTGCAGCGCGGTTACGACCAGTTGATCCACGACGTGCAGATCCAGAATCTGCCGGTGATCTTTGCACTGGACCGCGGCGGCCTCGTCGGTGCCGACGGCGCGACGCATAACGGCAGCTTCGACCTGAGCTATCTGCGTTGCCTGCCGAACATGACGGTGATGACGCCTGCCGATGAAAACGAATGCCGGCAGATGTTGTTCACCGCCTTCCAGATGAGTTCGCCGGTGGCCGTGCGTTATCCGCGCGGCAGTGGCCCGGGCGTCCCGATCAAGAAGGAAATGACCGCGCTACCGGTCGGTCGCGGTGAGATGCGGCGCAAGGGCAAGGGTGGCGTGGCGATTCTCGCTTTCGGTTCGATGCTCGCGCCGGCGCTGGCCGTTGCCGAAGAATTTGATGCCACGGTCGCCAATATGCGCTTCGTCAAACCTCTGGATGTCGAACTGGTGCGCGAACTCGCCGCCGGCCACAGCCTGCTGGTGACGGTTGAAGAAAACGTCATCATGGGCGGCGCCGGAAGCGCCGTGCTCGAAGCGCTTGAACAGAACGGATGCACGGTGCCGGTCCTGCAACTCGGACTACCCGACCGGTTCATTGAACAGGGCGACCCGGCCGTACAACTCGCGAGTGTCGGGCTGGATGCCGAAGGCATCGCATTGTCGATTCGCCGTCGCCTTGAAACCGAAGTGACGCGCAAAGCCGCGCAGAAGGGCTGATGATGCGCAAAGAGAACGTGATGGACGGCTACGCCAAGATCGACCAGTACAACCCGAAAACCATCCGCAGCATTGCCAAGAAGTACACCGGCATTCTGGAAGACATCGGTGAAGACCCGCAACGCGAAGGCCTCGTCAAAACCCCTGAGCGTGTCGCCAAGGCACTGCAGTACTTGACCCACGGCTATGATCTCGATCCCGCGCAGATCCTCAAGTCCGCGATGTTCACCGAGGAATACCAGCAGATGGTGATCGTGCGCGACATCGAGGTGTATTCGCTGTGCGAGCATCACATGCTGCCTTTCTTCGGCAAGGCGCATGTCGCTTACATTCCCAAGGGCCGCATCGTCGGGCTGTCGAAACTGCCGCGCGTGGTGGATGCGTTTGCGCGCCGGCTGCAGGTGCAGGAACGGCTGACCGTACAGATCCGCGACTGCATCCAGCAGACGCTCGACCCCGCCGGTGTTGCGGTGGTGATCGAAGCGCAGCACATGTGCATGATCATGCGCGGCATCCAGAAGCAGCACTCGGTAGCGACGACGTCGGCTTTTACCGGCGAGTTCAACAAGGACGTGACGCGTTCCGAGTTCCTGCGCTTGATCGCCGCAAAAGCATGAAAAAAATAACAATAAAAACAAATGTTTATGTAATACCGTCGGTATGAGCGGCAAGTCCAAGGGCAATGATTATCTGGTCGAGCAGGTCCTGCCGGCGGTACGCCGCGGCGACCTGCTGATTCTGGTCGACAGCGAAGACCGCGAAAACGAAGGCGATCTTTACATCGCGGCCGAACGTGCGACACCCGAAGCAATTAACTTCATGGCCAGCGAAGGCCGCGGCCTGGTGTCGCTGGCGCTGACCGAAGACCGGCTTCGCACGCTGGGCCTGTCACTGATCACTGATGACCGCGGCAATCAGACCAAATTCGGCACCGCGTTTGCAACGCCGATTGATGCCCGCGAAGGTGTCGGTTCCGGCATGTCGGCGCAGGACCGTGCGCGCACCATTGCCGTGGCGATTGCCGACAATGCGCAGCCTGCTGATCTGATCCGTCCCGGCCGCCTGCAGACGCTGCGTGCCGTTGATGGCGGCGTGATTTCGCGCCGCGGCCATACCGAAGCCGCAGTGGACCTCGCTCGGCTGGCCGGACTCAAACCCGCCGGCGTGATCTGCGAAATCATGAATCCCGACGGCACAATGGCGCGCATGGCCGACCTCGAAGCCTTCGCCCAAAAACACGGCATTCATATCCTGAAGATCAGCGACCTCGTCGCCTACCGCGAAAACGAACGCGAAATCCGCCGCAAGGCCGAGACCGTGTTGCCGACCAGCAAGGCCGGCACGTTCAAGATGATCGTCTACGCCGACAACCTCGAATCGGAACTGTTCGTCGCGCTGGTGAAGGGCGAGATTAAACCGGATGAGCCGGTGCTGGTGCGTCTGCATTCACAGTGCCTGACCGGCGATGTTTTCGGTTCCGAACGCTGCGACTGTGGCGAGCAGCTCGAAGCCGCGATGCACAAGATCGAAGAAGCCGGACGCGGCGTGCTGGTCTATATGTTCGACGAAGGCCGCGGCATCGGCCTGCTCAACAAGATCCGCGCCTATGCGCTGCAGGACCAGGGCCAGGACACCGTCGAAGCCAACCACGCGCTGGGTTTTGCCGCCGACATGCGCGACTACCGTGCCGGCGCGCAGATCCTGTCAGACCTTGGCGCGCATCAGGTGCGCCTGATGACCAACAATCCGGACAAGGTCGCCGCCTTGCAGGATTACGGCCTGGCCGTTGTTGAGCGTGTGGCGGTGGAGGTGCCGCCGCGGGACGCCAATCGCCGCTACCTTGATACCAAGCGCAGCAAGTTCGGGCATTTGCTGGCGATGGTGGGTGGGGCGCCGGAGAAGAAGTAGCTGCGTAGATTGCCGGTAGTCCTGATTTGCGTTGGGGAACTGCCGATGGAAATGAACATGAACATGAACATGAACACATCCATTCGCATAACGATCACTTCGATATTGTTTCTCGCAACAATATTCTCCACCGGGGCTTACGCGCAGCGGGGTGAGGTGCGTGAACGTGGTGCTGAATCAAACCGGAGCTGGATACAGGAAACCGGCCTGCAGCCGGTGTTCCCCAAAGGCTATCAGTGCCCGAAAATCACCTCCGCCTTTGCCGCCACCACCGACGGCGGCGGCAACCGTCGTGATCCTGCCATCCACGGCGGCAAGCATGGCGGCGTGGATATCGGATTCGACGTTGGCCATCCGTTGATCGCCGTGGCCGGCGGGCAGGTGGTCGCGAAAGGTCCTGAATCGGGCGACGGGGCGCAAATGGAGGGCATCTTCCTCTGGTTGCGTCATTCCCCGGATGACACCGGTCTGCCGTTCTGGACCTTCTCTAAATACCAGCACCTGAAAGAGCGCCCGGCGCTGAACATCGGCGACCGCGTCAGGCCCGGCAAGGTGATCGCGCTGGGTGGGGACACCGGCACCTACTCCCGCAAGTTCGGCGGTTCATTGCCGCATCTGCACATGAGCACTTTTATAAGCGAGCACGAGGACTATGAGGTGGCGGGCCGGAACAGCAACTTGGTCAGGGCGCGCGAGTCCCTGCACGTGGACATGATGATCCTGTTCATTCCGGGTATCACGATGGACAAGGCCAGGAGCAACCCGCAACAGGACGGCATCGACAAGCGTCTGACCGTGGCCGCCTCGACTTGGGAAGGTCGGCTCTCCGATCCGGCGGCGCGGCTGGTCTGGCCGGTGGCCTGCAAAACAGCCGGGCAGTGAAGACTCTCCCCGACTACAGCTTCACCTTGGTGAAGGGAGTCGCGGTAACAGTGCCGTAGCGGCAGGTCAATCACCGTCATCTTAAAACCCAGTCCGGCAAGTAAGGGTGTTTGCTGGAAGCGGCTCATGCATCTAATCAGTCCTATGCGAATAGCCTCATGCATTGAATCGCGCTATAAAAAAATTAGAAACGAATTGAGTAGTCCTTTTCCTTATTCTAAAACCGCTTCACCAGCGTCAGACTCTGCCCATCCCGCTTCATCTCCGTACGGTTCAGAAAACTCATTCCCAGCAGCGCAATCTTCAGTCCGTCGCCTTCCAGCACGACGGCTTCGACGTTGTAGAGCGTGATGTCACCGACTTTCACCGTGTCGAGGGTGATGCGGTAGGCGGTTGCTTTACCGTTGGCGGTTTCGGTGAAACCGCGCTGGCCGTTGCGGTAGTTGATACCAAGCCGGCGTGCGTCGGCGCTCGGTATGGCAATCACCGTTGCGCCGGTGTCGACCAGCAACTGGATCGTGCCGCCGTTGATCTGGCCCATGGTGACGTAGTGGCCGCGATCATCGGGGCTCAGTGTGACCGAGCCGGAACTGCTGCCGGCGGGTGCGCCACCGCCGAAGCGCCCGCTGCCCCCGGGCACCAGCGTCTGCCGTTTGCCCTGGAATTCGATCACCGCGCTGCTGCTGTCGGCACTGATCAGGCGGATGCCTTCCGGCGTGCTCTGGCCCACCGAAACGGTGCGCGGCGCACCACCGTTGATCACCAATACGGCCTTGCCGGGGAACAGCGCCGCGACGCTGATGTCGTTGGCATGCGCCGTGCTTGCAAGGAACAAGATTGCGGCGAGCCACAAGGCTTTAAGATGAAGGGGCCGCTTTGCTGGAGAGTGCATGAAACTGATCGCCATATTCCGCCATACCCCGACTGAAGGTCCGGCCTATTTTGCCACGGTCCTGGAGCGCCGGAATCTGCCGTTCCGGGTGATCAAAATCGATGCCGGCGAAGCCGTGCCGGCCGATGCTTCGGCGTATGCCGGCCTGTGTTTCATGGGCGGGCCGATGAGCGTCAACGATGACCTGCCGTGGATCGCACCGGTGTGCAGCTTGATCCGAGACGCGGTGGCGCGCGATGTGCCGGTGCTGGGGCATTGTCTGGGCGGGCAGCTGATTGCCAAGGCGCTGGGCGCGCCGGTGACCCGCAATCCGGTGAAGGAGATCGGCTGGGGCTCGGTGCAGATCCTCGACGTTCCCGAGGCGCGACGCTGGCTGGGCGATGGCCTTAGTGAGTTCCTGTCGTTCCACTGGCATGGCGAGACCTTTGCCATTCCCGATGGTGCTGTGCGGCTGATGCAGAGTCCCTGGTGCGGCAATCAGGCCTATGCGCTGGGCAAACACTTCGGCATGCAATGCCATGTCGAGATGACGCCGGAACTGATCCGCACCTGGTGCCGGGATTGGGCGAAGGAAGTCGAGGCCCTCGCCGGTCGCGTGCCGTCGGTGCAGACTCCGGCCGAGATGGAGGCCGGTATCAACGACAAGGTGCGGGCGCTGAATGCGGTCGCCGACCGTATCTACGACCGCTGGATCAGCGGGCTCGCGTCCTGAGGTTGTTGCGGGACCTCAGGACAGCAGCGTCCACAGGCCACCGGCCAGTGCGCAGGCGCCGATCACCGGCATGATGCCGATCTTGTAACGCCACAGTGCGAGGAAGGCGGCAACGCCGATCACTGCCGATGGCCAGTCAAAGCGTCCGGCCAGGCCATCCGGCCACATGACGTGGTAAGCAAAAAACACCGCCAGATTGAGGATCACGCCGACGACAGCCGCAGTGATGCCGGTCAGTGGCGCTGTGAAGTGCAGTTCGCCATGCGTGGTTTCGACTAGCGGACCGCCGAGCAGGATGAAAATGAAACTCGGCAGGAAGGTGAAGTAGGTCGCCACCGTTGCGGCCAGCGCCGCTGCGGCAAACAGATGGTCGCCGCCGAGGAACTGCGTGGTCCAGCCGCCGACGAAGCCGACGAAAGCCACAATCATGATCAGCGGCCCCGGCGTGGTTTCGCCCAGGGCGAGTCCGTCGATCATCTGCAGCGGCGTGACCCACTGGTAATGCTCCACCGCGGCCTGATAGACATAGGGCAGCACGGCATAGGCGCCGCCGAAGGTCAGCAGCGCGGCCTTGGTGAAAAACCAGCCCATCTGCGCCAGCGTGCTGTCCCAGCCGAATACGGCAATGATCAGCGCGATGCCGGAACTCCAAAGCAGCAGGCCTGCGGCCAGCACTTTGATAAAATGCGGCCAGTTGAAGCGCGCGTGTTCCGGTGTTGGCGTTTCATCGTCAATCACTGCGGGGCCGTAACTCTTGCCGCCGGCGCCGTGCCCGCCGCCGGTGGCGAACAGCTTGGGTGAGACCCGCCCGCCGATCCAGCCGATGATGCCGGCGCCGATGACGATCAGCGGGAAGGGCAGGTTCAGCGCGAACAGCGCGACAAAGGCGGCCGCTGCAATGCCCCACAACACACCGTTTTTCAGCGCACGCGAGCCGATGCGGATCGCAGCGAAGACGACGATCGCAGTGACCGCCGGTTTGATGCCGTAAAGAATGCCGGCTATGGCGGGCAGGTCGCCGAAAACAAGATAAATCCAGGTCAGCGCAATGAGGATGAACAGCGACGGCAGTACGAACAGCCCGCCGGCGACAATACCGCCCCAGCTGCGGTGCATCAGCCAGCCGATATAGGTTGCCAGTTGCTGCGCTTCCGGGCCGGGCAGCACCATGCAGTAGTTCAATGCATGCAGGAAACGACCTTCGGAAATCCAGCGCCGGCGCTCGACCAGCTCCTGATGCATGATCGCAATCTGTCCGGCGGGGCCGCCGAAGCTGATGAAGCCGAGCTTGAGCCAGAAACGGAAGGCCTCGGCGAAGGATATCTCTTGGGGGGCTTCCTGTTCTTGGCTCATTGTTGCGCCCCCAGTTGCCAGATCAGTCGCGGAAGTTCTTGAACTGCAGCGGGAAGTCGGTGATGGATTTACGGATCAGCGCGATGGCGTCCTGCAGCAGGTCTTTCTTGGCACCGGAGACGCGCACCACATCGCCCTGGATGCTGCCCTGGACTTTCATCTTGCTGTCCTTGATCAGCTTGACGATTTTTTTCGCCAGTTCCTGCTCGATGCCTTCGCGCACCGTGACCGGCTGTTTCATCTTGTTGCCGCTGATGGTTTCGCCGTCGCCGATTTTGAGGCAACGCGTATCGACACCGCGTTTGGCCAGCTTGGCGGTGAGCACGTCACGCACCTGGCTCAGCTTGAAATCATCGTCGGCGAAGACGGTGAGGGTTTTTTCCTTCTCGTTCATTTCGACGCGGGCGTCGGAGCCCTTGAAATCGAAACGGGTGGAAACTTCCTTGTTGGTCTGGTCGACGGCGTTATGCACTTCGACCTGATTGACTTCGGAAACGATGTCAAAAGAGGGCATGGCTTCCTCGCTGTTCTTGGATCAGGTGTGGATTATACGCCCCGCGTCCTGCGGGGCGTGCGGTGCTCAGCGCGCGCGTTTGCGCGGAGCGGATTGGCTTATTTTCTGCGAATCGACCGGCAGTCCGGTTGCATCATCGAATTCGGCTGCCGTTTCAACGGCACGGCGTGCCAGTGCTTCGGCGGTGATGGCGCGATCGCCGTAAAGCGCGTGCAGGGCGCCCATCGCGTAATTGCTGCCGCTGCCGAAGGCGTAGTAGCGGGAAAACTCCTGCACCGTGCGGTGGGCCACCACGCCGAAAATGCCGTGACGGTTGGCGACCAGTGCATCAAAACGCGTCGATTCCAGCGGTTCATCGTCATGGCTGGTGGCGATCAACTGGTAGTCGGCTTTCAGCGCAACGTGCAGCGCCTGCCAGGTGCGGAAGATTTCCAGCGGCGTGTCGAAGCGTGCACGCATCTTCGGGCGCGAGAAATAGTCGCGCAGGATGGTCTTGAAGGTGGCGTTGCCGGTGAGGCCGAGCCAGGTATCACCGACCTGCAGCAGCTTGCCGTGGTTGACGACGTAGTCTGCGGTTTCCTTGCCCGAGCCCCACTTGGTCATGGTGTCGGCCGCGATCGCGATGTCGCGACCCTTGCGCACCACGACAATGGTGGTCATGCGCGCTTAACCGAAATGACAGACGTAGTGCAGCGGCTCGGTTTGCTCGATCTGGAAACTGGATTTTCCGGGGACGTCAAAGCTCTCGCCGGCTTTCACGGTTTTCCAGTCGGCGGCGCCGGCCAGCTTGTAGCGGCAGCTGCCGGCGACGATTTCCATGCGCTCGGGGGCGTCGGTGTTGAAGGTCAGGGTCGAGGGCAGGATCACGCCCACCGATTTACGCACGCCACCGGCGAGGATCACGGTGTGGCTGACGCACTTGCCGTCGAAATAGACGTTGGCTTTTTGGATGACGGATACGTTGTCGAACTGGGACATACTGAACTCCGGAAAGGTTGTCGGCCGTGATGTTTAAGCGGCTTATTTGCGTTTCTTTATTTACGACGCTTATGCAGGTTGGCGGCAATGCGCATGCGCAGCGCATTGAGCTTGATGAAGCCGCCGGCGTCGGCCTGGTCGTAGGCGCCTTTGTCGTCCTCGAAGGTGGAGATCGCGGGATCAAACAGCGAGTCGGTTTTTGAGGCGCGGCCGACGGTGGTGACGGTGCCCTTGTAGAGCTTGACCTTCACCGTGCCGTTGACGCACTTCTGCGATTCATCGATCAGCTGCTGCAGCAGCAGGCGTTCCGGGCTGAACCAGTAGCCGTTGTAGATCAGGCGCGCGTAGCGGGGCATCAGGTCATCCTTCAGCGCCAGCACTTCGCGGTCGAGGGTGATTGATTCCATTGCGCGGTGGGCGCGCAGCATGATGGTGCCGCCGGGGGTTTCGTAGCAGCCGCGGGACTTCATGCCGACATAGCGGTTTTCGACGAGGTCGAGGCGGCCGATGCCGTGTTTGCCGCCGAGTTTGTTCAGCTGGGTGAGCACCTGCGCGGCAGTCATTTTTTTGCCGTTGATGGCGACGATGTCGCCCTTGGCGTAGGTCAGTTCGACGTACTCGGGTTTGTTCGGCGCTTTTTCCGGCGACACGGTAATGCGCCACATCGAATCTTCCGGCTCGAAGGACGGATCTTCAAGGATGCCGCCTTCGTAGGAGATGTGCAGCAGGTTGGCGTCCATCGAGTACGGCGCGCCGCCTTTGCGTTTTTTGTAGTCGACGGGAATGCCGTTTTTGTCGGCGTAGGCGAGCAGCTTCTCGCGCGACAGCAGGTCCCATTCGCGCCACGGTGCGATGATCTTGACGTCGGGCATCAGTGCATAGGCGCCGAGCTCGAAGCGCACCTGGTCGTTGCCTTTGCCGGTTGCGCCGTGCGACACCGCGTCGGCACCGGTCTTGCGGGCGATCTCGACCATGCGCTTGGCGATCAGCGGACGCGCAATCGACGTGCCGAGCAGGTACTCGCCTTCGTACACCGCGTTGGCGCGGAACATCGGGAACACGAAGTCGCGGACGAATTCTTCACGCAGGTCTTCGATGAAGATCTGCTTGACGCCCATCAGCTTCGCTTTTTTGCGTGCCGGCGAGACTTCTTCGCCCTGACCGATGTCAGCGGTGAAGGTGATCACTTCACAGCCGTAGACGTCCTGCAGCCATTTGAGAATGACGGAAGTATCGAGGCCGCCGGAGTAGGCAAGTACTACCTTATTGATTCTATTGGACTTTTTCATGATTTTCAGGGTTGCAGAAATTAAGTGTTTTCGACTTTGTCGAGCAGCAGGTATTCCATCAGCGCTTTTTGCGCGTGGAGGCGATTCTCCGCTTCGTCCCACACCACGCTGTGCGGGCCGTCGATGACTTCAGCGGTGACTTCCTCGCCGCGGTGCGCGGGCAGGCAGTGCATGAACAGAGAATTCTTGCCGGCAGCGCGCATCATGTCGGCATCGACGCACCAGTCTTCGAAGTCGCGTTTGCGTTCTTCGTTCTCGGCTTCAAAACCCATGCTGGTCCACACGTCGGTGGTCACCAGATCGGCGCCTTTGACGGCGTCCATCGGATCCTTGAACTCTTCGTAATGGTCGGTGCCGTAGAGGCCGGCGCGCTCGGGCTCGACTTCATAACCCGGCGGCGTCGAGACGTGCACGTTGAAGCCGAGCACTTCGGCGGCCTGCAGCCAGGTGTTGCAGACGTTGTTGGAATCACCGATCCACGCCACGGTCTTGCCGCGGATCGAGCCGCGATGCTCGATGAAGGTGAAGATGTCGGCGAGGATCTGGCAGGGGTGGTATTCGTTGGTCAGGCCGTTGATCACCGGCACCCGCGAGTGATCGGCGAAGCGTTCGATGATCTCCTGCTCGAATGTACGGATCATCACGATGTCGACCATGCGCGTGATCACGCGGGCGACGTCCTCGATCGGTTCACCGCGCGAGAGTTGTGTCTGGCTCGAGGTGAGGTTGATCACCGTGCCGCCCATTTGCAGCATGCCGGCCTCGAAGGAGACGCGCGTGCGCGTCGAGTTCTTCTCGAAAATCATCGCCAGCGTACGATCGTGCAGCGGCAGATAGGGTTCGTAGCGCTTGAAGCGCTCCTTGATCCAGCGCGCGCGTGCGAACAGGTGATCGTATTCGTCGGCGGTGAAATCGTTGAACTGTAAATAGTGGCGCAGTTGCATGGTGTCTCGCGGCGCGACGGGCCCGCCGTGGGTTCAGGCGGTCGCCGGGGCAGTCTTCATCAGGAATGAACGGATCATCGGCGCCAGTTCGCTGGTCAGCTGGTCGGCTTCCGCTGCCGACATCACCAGCGGCGGCACCAGACGAATGACGTTGTCGGCGGTGACATTGATCAGCAGACCGGCTTCGAGTGCGGTTTTCACGAGATCGCCGCAGGGCCGGTCGAGTTCGATGCCGATCATCATGCCCTTGCCGCGGATTTCCCGGACACCCGGCGTCTCGGCCAGTGCACGTTGCAGATTGGCGCGGATGCGGGCGCCGATCTCGTCGGCATTTTTGCAGAGGCCTTCAGATTCGATGATGTCGAGGGTGGCGAGCGCCGCCGTGCAGGCCAGCGGGTTGCCGCCAAAGGTCGAGCCGTGGCTGCCCGGCTTGAACAGCGCGGCGGCTTCGCCACGGGCTACAGAGGCACCGATCGGCACACCGCCGCCGAGACCCTTGGCGAGAGACATCACATCAGGCATCACACCGTAATGCTGGAAGGCGAACATCTTGCCGGTACGCGCCATGCCGGTTTGTACTTCATCGAGCATCAGCAGCCAGCCATGGGCGTCGCAGATTTCACGCAGCCCCTTCAGGTATCCGTCGCCGCAAACGCTGACGCCGCCTTCGCCCTGCACCAGCTCCGCCAGTATGGCAACGACGTTGCGGTTGGAATCGGCGACACGGCGCACGGCCTCAAGATCGTTGAACGGCACTCGGACGAATCCGGTCATCAGCGGCTCGAAGCCGGCCTGAACCTTGCGGCTGCCGGTGGCGGACAGCGTTGCCATGGTGCGGCCGTGGAAAGATTTTTCGAGCACCACCACTGCGGGATTTTCGACGCCCTTCTTGTGGCCGTAGTAGCGCGCCAGCTTGATCGCCGCTTCGTTGGCTTCCGCGCCGGAATTGCAGAAAAACACCTTGTCCATGCCGGAGGCCGCAACAATACGGTCGGCGAGTTTTTCCTGGGCCGCGATCTGGTAGATGTTGGAGGTGTGGATCAGCTTGCCGATCTGTTCGCGCAGCGCTGCGACCAGCTTCGGGTGGCTGTGGCCGACCGCGTTGACGGCCACTCCAGCGAGTGCGTCCAGGTAGCGTTTGCCCTGCGTGTCCCACAACCAGACACCCTCACCGCGCTCAAAGGCGACGGGCAGGCGGCCGTAGGTGTTCATGACGTGTGACATGGTCCGTCGACCTCCACAAAAAAACACGGCGGCCTGTTGCCGCCGGGACAGCTATTTTCGTTCAACCACGATTTGATTTGCAAGCTTATTTTCCCTCTGTTCCGAGAGGGAAAAGCGGTCCGGTCTGCTAGACTCGGCGGCTTAAAATACAGCTACAAAACCAGTTCAAAATACAGGGGTCGGCAGCATGTTCGAAGGCGCGCCGGAAATCGTCATCCAGGGCATTACAGAAAGCGGCGAAACCTTTCGTCCGAGCGACTGGGCCGAACGGCTCAGCGGCATGCTCTCTGTGTTCAGCGATGACGGCTATCTGGCCTATTCGCCGTTCCTGAAGCCCATCATGGCCGGCGGCGTGCGCTGCGTGGCGATTGACCGGGAATTGGAGCGACGAGACCCTGCGGCCTATACCTTCCTGCTGCAGTTTGCCCGCGACAATCAGCTGAAGATGCGTCCGGGCCGGAAGGCCAGACGGCCTGAGGATGCTGCCGAAGGCGGTTCGCCGGATACTGCTGCGAAACCCGCCTGAACCTGCCGCGCACTCGCGACAGGCGGGACAAAAAACTTAGGCCATCGCCTTGACGGCGGCGGACAGGCGGCTCTTGTGACGGGCAGCCGTGTTCTTGTGCATGATTTTCTTGTCGGCGATCGAGTCGATCGTGCTGACAGACTTCTGGAACACGACGCGAGCGGCGGCTTTGTCGCCGGCGGCGATCGCCTTGCGCACTTCCTTGATTGCCGTGCGCAGTTCAGAGCGCTGGGCACCGTTGAGGGCGCGACGCTTGACGGCTTGGCGTGCTGCTTTTTTGGCTGAAGCGATATTGGCCATGTAAACTCCGGATTTCGTTCGGAAAAAGGGCGTAATCATAATGAAAATACGCTCTGACCGCAAGTTGTGCAGTAGACGCCTCTTAACCCGCCGCTTTCGGTAAAAATGAATTTAATCAAGGCTTTAGCAACGGTCAGCAGTATGACGCTGATCTCCCGCGTGCTGGGTTTTATCCGCGATGCGGCAATCGCGCGGGTTTTCGGGGCCGGTTTGGCCACCGACGCCTTTTTTGTCGCCTTCAAAATTCCCAATCTGCTGCGCCGGCTTTTTGCCGAAGGCGCGTTTTCCCAGGCCTTCGTGCCCATCCTCGCCGAATACAAAAACCGGCGCGGCGAAGCGGCCACCCGCCTGCTGGTTGATCACGTTTCCGGCGTACTCGGCATTGCACTGCTGCTGGTCACCGCCGCCGGCGTTCTGGCAGCGCCGCTGATCATTTCGATCAGCGCACCGGGCTTCGCCGCAACACCGGAAAAATTCCAGCTGACCGTCGATCTGCTGCGCATTACCTTCCCGTACATCGTATTCATCGCACTTACTGCACTCGCTGGCGGCATTCTCAATACCTGGAGTCGTTTTGCGGTGCCGGCGTTCACGCCGGTGCTGCTCAATCTGTCTTTCATCGGTTTCGCGCTGATTGCAGCGCCGTGGTTCAACCCGCCGGTGATGGCGCTGGCCTGGGCGGTGTTTGTCGGCGGCGTGCTGCAGCTGGCTTTCCAACTGCCGTTTCTCGCGCGCATCGGGATGCTGCCGCGGCCGCGGCCGGATCTCGGCGACGAGGGCGTGCGGCGGGTGCTGCGCCAGATGGCGCCCGCGGTATTCGGCGTATCGGTCGGGCAGCTGAGCCTGCTGATCAACAACATCTTCGCGTCCTTCCTGATCACCGGCAGCGTGACCTGGCTCTATTTCGCCGACCGGCTGATGGAGTTTCCGATGGGACTGCTCGGCGTCGCGCTCGGTACGATCCTGCTGCCGAGCCTGTCGAAGCGTCATGCCGAAGGTTCCACGCAGGAGTATTCGCAACTGCTCGACTGGGGGCTGCGCCTGACGCTGATGCTGGCGGTGCCCTGCGCGGTGGCGCTGGCCGTGCTGGCGGTGCCCTTGGTGACGACGTTGTTTCACTACGGCGCATTCACAGCAACCGATGTCATCAATACGCGGCATGCGGTCGTTGCTTATTCGGTCGGACTGGTGGGGCTGATTGCGGTAAAGGTTCTGGCGCCGGGTTTTTACGCGAGGCAGGACATTCGTACTCCGGTGAAGATTGCAGTGGTGACGCTGGTGTTCACACAATTGCTCAATCTGTTGTTTGTCTGGCATTTGCGTCATGCCGGCCTGGCACTGGCGATCAGCATCGGCGCCTGCCTCAATGCAGGACTGCTGCTGCGCGGCCTGCGCAGTCGCCAGATCTATCAGCCAATGCCCGGGTGGGGCGCATTTCTGCTGAAGCTGGCGCTGGCGGTGTATGCGATGGGGGCGCTGCTCTGGGTGTTATCAGGCGATGCGGCAAGCTGGCTGACTGCCGGGGCTCTGGAGCGTGTTGCCCGGTTGACGCTGCTGGTGTTTGCCGGGACGGGGTGTTATTTCGGCACCCTTTGGCTTTGCGGCTTCAGGCTCCGCGACTTCAACCGTCGCGGCAGCGAATAGGCATCTTCGCCGTCAGCGCTGCATGATGCGGCGCGACACATAGGACAGCAGATCCACAAGCGCGACGAGCAGGATCATCGCAATGAGGATCGCGCTGGTTTCATTCATGTGGAACAGTCCCATGTGGAAGGCCAGCATCTGGCCGAGTCCGCCGCCACCCACGACACCGAGTACTGCTGCCGCGCGGATATTGTTTTCCCAGCGGTATAGAGTGTACGACAGCAGTTGCGGCAGCACCTGCACGAAGGTGGCATAAACAAACACCCGTGTTGGCGGCACGCCGCGAACGCGCAAAGCGAAGGCCGGGCCCTGCGGTGCGTTTTCGATGGCTTCGGCGAACAGCCGCCCGAGTACGCCCGTAGTGTGCAGTGCCAGTGCGAGCGTGCCGGCGAACGGTCCGAGGCCTGCCGAAATGATCAGCAGCGCCGCCCAAACCAGTTCCGGAATCGCGCGCAGTCCGTTGAGCAGCAGCCTTGTCGGCGTTCGCCAGTATGCGGGGTCACCGGGATGGGTTCTGCTGGCCGGCAGCGCGAGTGCAAGGCCGGCGGTAGCGGCAAGCAGCGTGCCCAGTGCCGACATGGCGATGGTTTCGAGACTGGCGCCCGCCAGTTTCAGCAGGAAGGCAGGATCCGTTGACGGTGTCATCAGTTCGGCCAGGAAACGGCCCATTTTGCGCAGCGCGTCGGCGGACAGGAATTTTGCCCACTGCAGATCGAGCGACCAGAAGCTTGCAAGGGTCAGCGCAAACAGTCCGAGCATGAACCAGCAGGCGGCGCAGCGCGCATCAAAAAGTTTTGGCGGCAGGCGGTAAGCCTCGTTTGCCGCATCTGCGGCGGTCTTCGGCGGGAGTGTGTTCACGCCGCGGCCTCCATGCCATCAGTCAAATAGTTCGTGCTGTGTTGTCGGCCGCCGCCGGCAATCGCCTTGCTGCCGATCCCCGCTTGCGCGGGGCGCGTCGAGGGGAGGAAGAGGGGCCCCTCTGGGGATCTGACCCCGTAGACACGCAAGGGATCGAGAGCTCGCGCCCTTGATCGGCTGCACGGTCGCATCCCCGCGAGCGGGGCCCCTGCTCCGCGTTCCGCCGATCCCCTCGTCAGATAG
>JBILYA010000222.1:0-4358 GCA_044378065.1 Burkholderiales bacterium
CGTGTTGCGCGGGCCGTCGAGCACCTCGGCGGTCCACACCCGGTTGAAGTCTTCCTCGACCCAGCGTGATGCTTCGGGCTGGGCCAGATCAAACCGCTCAAACGCTTCGACGTTGCAGAACATCAGGGTCAGTTTGCCGTGCAGCGGACGGATACCGGCGCGGAACAGTTCATCGAGCACAATCGCGCCACAGATTTCGTTGCCGTGGGCCAGCGCGGTGATCATCACATGCGGCCCCGGTTTGCCGCTGTCGATGGTGGTGGCGTAGTCGATGCCGGTGTTGCCCTTGCGATAGGGGCTGATATCCGGGGAGGTGATTTCGACGGTATAGGCGTTGGGGTCGGTCATGATGGGCGCAGTTTCAGGTTGAAAGAAAGACAGCGGAGTGTTTGATGCACCGAGTGTAGCGCAGCGCGTCAGGCTGGAAGAATTTCAGCGGGTCGGCACCGGCGTGTTCTGTTACGGTAACGGCATGAACGGCGCATCGATGGCGCCGACTTTCACATAAATCAGCGCGCCTTCCGTTCCGGTGAAGGGCGTATGGCGACTCCAGCGCGGATTGCGCAGCCAGGTGCCGGCGGGATAGCTGCCGTCTTCATCGCGGAACACGCCTTCAAGCACGAGGATCTCTTCACCACCGGGGTGCATGTGCATGTTGAATTGCGTATCCGGCGCCCAGCGTACCAGCGCCGTGCTGACGCCATCATGCTCATGCAGCGGCATCACGCTCAGACCCGGCACCAGCCCGGGCCGCCACGCGGCGCTGGATGTTGCCATGCGCACCGGCTTCAGATCATTCGCCGCGAACTGCCAGAGTTTGACGAACAGCGTGCAGCCTTCGCGCGAGAACGGCGCATGGCGGGTGCCCGGCGGATTGCGCAGATAAGTGCCCGCCGGATAATCGCCGTGTTCATCCGAGAACACGCCATCAAGCACGAGGATCTCCTCGCCGCCGTGATGCACATGTTCATCAAAGCGTGAACCGGCGGCGTAACGCACGATGCTGGTGGCGCGCGCGACTTCATCACCGACGCGGTCGAGCATGCGCCGGTCCACGCCGGGCAGGGGTGAGGGCGTCCAGGCTGCATCGGCGGCGTGTTGCACGACACGCAGTTTGAAATCGCTGTTGAGGGTCATGGGCTTATACCGGCACCGCGAAGGTCACCGCGGAGTTGCATCCGGCCTGATCAACTTAAAACGATGACTGGAACTTCAATCCGCGGGACGTGATGTTCCAGTTGCCGGGGCTCCGCAACTCAAGCTATTTGGCAGGAACCACGGCAGTGACGTCCATCTCCACCAGCATGCCGGGTCGGGCCAGCTGACTGATCACCAGGAAGGTATGCACCGGCAGCTCCACGCCTTTGAAAGCCTCCGCCCGGCATTTGTTCATGGCATCACGATCCTTGATGTCGACGACATAAGTCACGAGTTTGACGACATCAGACATTTTGCCGTTATGGGCGGCCAGAACCTTGCCGATTTTTTCGTAAGCGTATTTGCACTGCGCCGCAAAATCGCCGACATGGAGTATCGAGCCATCCTTCTCGGACTCGGCGCCGACACCGGCCAGAAATACCCATTTGCCGGGCCCTCTAACCGTCACTGCCTCGGAGAAGCGACCCTTGGTCCATTCATTGTGATGGAAATGCTTTTTTTCCAGCTGCTGCGCGTAGGCCGGCAGGCTGCAGGCCAATCCAAAAACCAGAAAAACGACAGACTTGATGATGTTGTTCATGGAAACCACCTCCAGATCCGGTTTAAAAAAGAAACGCTGGAATGCACCCTGTTACTGAATGTTCCCGGGTACCTGCGCTGCAGTTACGACGGAACAAGCGCAGTAATAACACAACATGTCGCCATAAAAAGCGTCGGGCTCGATGGATTTCAGAAAATCGGGTCCGGCCCCTTTAAGGACGGCAGCCTTCAACGCCTGAAACCGCGGCGCTTTGTTTGAGGCAGATCAGTATTCCCCGCAGTGCAAAGCCTAGGATGAGGCGGTAGTCATCCACTGATGGAGATCGCCATGCAAAAGCCCCCGGATACCACCAAGGACAAAGCCGTTAAAGACAGCAAAGCCACCCGCAGCGAAGTGCGGCAGGAACTTCACCGCACGCAGGTGCCTCGGCAGTCGGAGCGACCCGGCGAGCGCAGCAACCAGCACCGCAGCACCAAGGATGTAAAAGTCATTTAAATCAATGACTTGATTCAACCCCGAGGTCTGCCGGCTGGAACGGCGCTTCGGGGCAGGTTCCGGCAAGCAAAGGGCCGGCCCCTGTTGTTGCCGTCGATCACTTCCTGAATCGGGCTGCCCTGCGGTCAATCCGCCTTTGCGCCCGACGCCTTCACAACCTTCGCCCACTTCTCGACTTCGGATTTGACGTAGGCCGTCATGAATTCCGGCGTGCTCGGTGCCGGTTCCGCGCCGAGCAGCGCGAGTTTGTCGATGATGTCGGGCATCGCGAGGATTTTTCCGACTTCACCGTTGATTTTGGCGATGACGTCTTTCGGCGTGCCCGTTGGCGCCTGCATGCCGTACCACTGCGTGACTTCGTAACCCGGCAGGCCCGACTCACCGATGGTCGGCAGCTCCGGCACCAGCTTGGAACGTTTGGCAGTGGTCACGCCGAGCGCACGCAGCTTGCCCGACTTGGTGTGTGGAATCGCGATGGTGACCGGACTGAACAGCATCGAGGTCTCGCCGGACAGCACCGATGTCAGCGCCGGCGGGCTGCCCTTGTACGGCACATGGATGATGTTGATGCCGGCCATCGACTTGAAGAGTTCTCCCGCCAGATGCGCCGGCGTGCCGCTGCCGCTGGAGGCATAGTTGAGATCGCCCGCGCGGGCCTTCGCCAGCGCGATCAGTTCCTTCACGTTTTTGACGGGCAGCGTCGGATGCGCGACCAGCATGTTCGGCACATAGGCGATGATGCTCACCGGCAGCAGATCGCGGAAAGTGTCGTAGGGCAGTTTGTACATCGCAGGCGCAATGGTGAACGCGGCCGTGTGCACCAGCAGCGTGTGGCCGTCGGGCGGGCTCTTGGTTACGGTGGTTACGGCGGTGATGCCGCCTGCGGTGGCGCGATTCTCGACAATGACCGGCTGCTTCCAAGCCTCATTCATCTTCTGCGCCATCGAACGGATGATCGCATCCGGTGCCGAACCGGCAGCGGTCGCGATGGAGATGGTGATGGTTTTGTTCGGATAAGTCTGCGCTGCGGCATCGTGCGCCGCGCCCAGCAGGCAAAGCGCCGGCAGCCCCGCCAGAATTCTCAAATGCTGTTTCATCGTGTGTTCCCTTGTTCTGCCGTTCTGCGACGGGTGATTATTTTGCTGTGAATTCTTTCAGCACCGCCGCATCCGGCGTAAAGCCGATGCCCGGTGAATTGCTCAGCGTGATGAAGCCATCGGACACGCGGATGTCTTCAGGCATCAGGCGTTCGCGCAGCGGATTCGGATTCGCATCGAACTCGCCCCAGCCCTTGCCGCCGGCGGCGCCCAGCAGATTGAGCGATGCCATCAGCCCGACCGAGCTGCCCAGCCAGTGCGGACAGAACTTGATGCCGGCAGCAATGGCGCGGCGGCCCAGCGGCAGGCATTCGGTGAACCCGCCCCATTTGCCCATGTCGGGCTGCAGATACTGCAGGACGCCGCTTTCGACAAAGCCGTCGAATGACGCGCGACCGCGGGCGTTTTCGCCGGCGGCCAGCGGCAACACGCTGGTGGCGGCCAGTGTTTTCCAGGCACTCAGCGGTTCATCCCCGGCGATGGGTTCTTCCATCCACTCGGGTTTGAATTCAGCAAAACGACGCATCGCTTGGTCCGCCTGTTCAACAGTCCAGCGCTGGTTGGCGTCATACATCAGCTTGCCCGAGGGGCCGAGGATGGCGCGCAGATCGGCGGAGTTTTTCAGATCGACGGCGGCATCCACGCCGACCTTGAGTTTGACCGCGCGAAAGCCGTTTTTCACGGCCTGTTCGGCCAGCGGAGCCGGTTCGTCGGGGCTCAAGCCGCTGGCGTAGACCTCGACACGCGACACGCCGCCGAAGTACTGCCAAAGCGGTTTGCCCGCGCGTTTGGCCACCAGATCCCACAGCGCGTTGTCGATGCCGGCGGTGATCTGCGCGAAGGGGCCGGGTTCACCGGCGGTGACCGAGGGAATGCGCAGCGCGGTTTCCAGGGTGCTGAACACCTGTTGCGGGCCATCGAAGTCACGGCCGCTGATGATCGGCGCCGCCACATGATTGATCAGATCGGCGCGGTGATGCGCGCCGCGGGGCGGGTAATTGCACCAGACCTCGCCCCAGCCCTGTACGCCGCTGTCATCGGTGATGCGGATCAGCAGGGCACTGCGT
>JBILYA010000223.1:0-4311 GCA_044378065.1 Burkholderiales bacterium
AGGGTGCCGGTAGCCAGTATTTTTTTCAGCCGCATCTTGTAGCCGGACTTGAGTTGTTCGGTGTCCAGACCGGCACGGGTTTGGCCGGTGGCAGGCCATGGGCAGAGTGTGGGGAGAACGCAAAACGATTGCAGCAGACGGCGGCGGGTGATCATTGGCAGTTTCGGATAAGCAAGATGGACGAGTGTAACTGCTGCGCAGGAGTTTTATTGCACCGTAGCACCTGTCGGCAGCGCATATAGCGCTTCGACAGTCCGAATGTCGCGCTCCGAAAGCTCGGCCCTGCCGTTAGGCATGATCTGCGGATACATGATGTCCCGCGTCGAATCGCTGTGCCAGAGCACGCCGAGGGCGTGGGACATTTCGTGCATGGTTACCGATTTGATGAACTCATAGAGGGCGTCATCGACGCCGGACGATGCTGCCGGCGGGATGACAACGGCCATGCCGTCGGTATCCATATACAGGCGATTGCCGTCGATTTTCCAGCCGACGCGGGCCTGACCGGCGGCGTGATTGCTCATGCCCTGTGTCCACACCACACGGATGTCCCAAAGACGGAAGGTGTAATCGCCGCTGTCGATGACCAGCGGGAAGGGCTTGCCGTCCCAGGCCTTGATGCCTTCAACGACGGCTTCACGCACCCGCCGTTCGTTTGCACCGCTGAGGAATTCCACCGGCGGCACGCGGACGCGCAGCCGGCCTTTGTCGAGACCCCAGCGCACGATCTGGAAGTTCCGGCCCTGGGCGCAGAGATAGCCGGCGTCTTTACAGACTTCGGCGGCGTCGAGGATGGTGCCGACGCCCTGTTCGAGTTCCGGCGGCGGGCAGGCCAGTGCGCCGCGGCTGCCGCAGCTGTCACGGAATCCGAACCAGTAGATGGCGAAAACCGCGGCGGCGAAGCAGGCGAGGCGAATCATGGCCTGAAGAGGCTCAGGGCATTTTCCAGCCCAGCCACTCGCAAACGCCGCGGCCCATGATCCATTCCTTGTCTTCTTCCTTGACCCAGGGCGCATCCTTCAGCCACATGTCGATGTGCTGGCGGTAGGGCACGTTGGAGCGCGACCAGTCGCTGCCCCAGAACAGGCGTTTCGGACCGAAGGCATCGTAGGCACGTTTGGCGTGAACCTGGATTTTTTTGAAGGGGTACGGGTCAGCGATGTAGTTGGGCAGCGCGCTGGCCTTGACCGCGACATTGGGGCGTTTGGCGATCGGCAGCAGCTTGTCGAAATCGCGGAAGGTTTCGTCTTCGGGTTTGCCGCTGGTCAGCGACATGTGATCCATGATGATTTTCAGGCCGGGGTAACGCGCGGCGATATCATCGATGACGTGCACAAAACTCTGCGGCACCAGGATCATCAGTTTGATGCCGAGTTTTTCGGCTTCAGCCCATACCCAATCGAACTTGCCTTCAACCAGCGGCTGCTGCAGCACGGGGATGTGGAATGAAAAGCGCATGCCCAGCATGCCGGGCTGCTGCAGCCAGGTCTTGATCGTGGCCTTTGCATCCGGTGCTTCCGGGTTGAAGCGGCCCATGATCGCGAAACGGTCGGGATGTTGTTTGACGGCTTCGATGGCGAGGTCGTTGCGGTCGCCTTCCCACGACGGCGGCACGATGATCACGCGGTCAATGCCGGCGCCGTCCATGTCCTTGAGCAGTTGCTCGTGACCGAGCGGGATGTCGCGCTGCGCATGCGCGCGCGCGGGCCAGGGTCGCTCCGGTGTGTTGGCGCCCCAGATGTGTACTTGTGAATCGACGATCAGCATGGCCTCTCCAGTTTCAGGTGAACAGATGATTATTGTTGGATCGCGGGCTCAGCCCAGGGTTTGATTTTGGCCAGCGTGCGACCGAGAGAGCGCACGGCAACTTCGGTGTCATAAGCGGCTTGTGCGCGCAACCAGTAGCCGTTGGACAGACCAAAAAACCGGCACAGGCGCAAATCGGTATCGGCGGTCACGGTGCGCCGGCCGGCGACGATTTCGCCGATGCGCTGCGCCGGCACGCCGATTTCCTTGGCGAGGCGGTACTGGGTAATGCCCATGGGCTTGAGGAATTCCTCCAGCAGGAGTTCGCCCGGGGTGACGGGGTTCAGTTTGCTCATGTGATTACCTCTTAGTGGTAGTCCACAATTTCCACGTTTTCGGCGCCTGATGTCGTCCAGCTAAAACAGAGGCGCCATTGATCATTGATGCGAATGCTGTGTTGTCCCGCACGATTGCCTTTTAAAGCTTCAAGCCTGTTGCCCGGCGGCACGCGCAGGTCGTCCAGTCGGGCGGCGATTTCCAGTTGCCGAAGTTTCCGGCGCGCCACATCGGCGATGTTGGTGAAGCGTTTGACACGTTCGCCTTGGGCCAGCGCCTGCGTTTCGGCGCATCGAAACGACTTGATCATGCGTAATAGTAACGCCACGCGTGACTATTGTAAAACCGGCTTGCCGCAGCCTATCAAAGGCTTGGCTGGTCATGCCGGTGCCGGGGCCGTTACACTGCGTGCGGCGCGAGTCAGAGAGGATTGCCGATAAAGGCAATTATAAATATTTGTTTTTAAAGGATTATTATGAACGGCGCGGAAAGCCTGGTGCGCACGCTGTTGAATGGCGATGTGAATGTCTGTTTCGCCAATCCCGGCACTTCGGAAATGCATTTTGTGTCGGCGCTGGATCGCGTCGAAGGCGTGCGCTGCATCCTCGGCCTGTTTGAAGGTGTAGTCACCGGCGCGGCTGATGGTTATTACCGCATGGCGGGCAAACCGGCGGCGACCTTGTTGCACCTCGGGCCGGGCCTTGGCAATGGTCTCGCCAATCTGCACAACGCAAAAAAGGCGCGCTCGGGCATCGTCAACATCGTCGGTGAACACGCGAGTTATCACATCAAACACGATGCGCCGCTGACCGCGGATATTGAAGGTGTGGCGCGGCCAATGTCGGACTGGGTGCTGACTTCGCGTTCATCGAGCGCAGTCGCGGCTGATGGCGCGCTGGCGGTGGAAGCGGCGCGCAAGGCGCCGGGACAGATCGCGACGCTGATCCTCCCCGCCGATACCGCCTGGGGCGATGCGGAAGGCCCGGCGAACGTAAAAGCAGCGGCACCCCGCGAGCGCGTGCCGGACAGCGCCATCGCGGATGGCGTCAGTGCATTGAAGTCCGGCGCAACGGCAGCGATTCTGCTCGGCGGCGCCGCACTGCGCGGTAAGGCGCTGGATTACGCCGCGCGTATTGCCGCGAAAAACGGCTGCACGCTGATTTCCGAATACAACAACGCGCGGATGGAACGCGGTGCGGGTCGTGCTGTGGTCAAGCAGTTGCCTTTTGTGGTCGATAACGCGCTGGCGATGCTGAAGGATGTGCGGCAACTGGTGCTTGTCGGTGGCAAATCGCCGGTATCGTTTTTTGCCTATCCCGGAAAACCCAGTGTGCTGGTGCCGGAAGGCTGCCAGGTGACCAGGGTCGCCGGTGTTGAGGCGGATCTTGAGGGTGCGCTGGAAGCAATGGCCGATGCACTGGGTGCGCGCAACACGCCGCCGCGGGTCAATGCGCCGGCTTACGACATGGCGCTGCCGACCGGCAAGGTCACGCTCGACGGTCTCGGTGCCTTGTTCAATGCTTTGATCCCGGAACACGCCGTCATCATTGATGAGGCGGTGACCAGTGGCCGCGCTTTCACCGGTGCGACCTTGGGTGCGCGTCCGCATGACTGGCTCAACATCATGGGCGGATCGATCGGCTGGGGTCTGGCTGCGGCGGTGGGTGCCGCGATTGCCGCGCCCGATTGCAAGGTCATTGCCTTTGAAGGAGACGGCAGCGCGCTGTACACGCAGCAGGCCCTGTGGACCATGGCCCGCGAGAACCTCGACGTCACCGTGGTGATTTTCGCTAACCGCGCCTACAAGATTCTGCTGGGTGAACTGACCAATGTCGGCGCTGCTGCCGCGGGACACAATGCCACGGCGATGCTGACGCTGGACAATCCGGCGCTGGATTGGGTATCGCTGGCCAAAGGCTTCGGCGTAGCGGCGGGGCGGGCGACGACACTGGATGAACTGGCCGTGCAGTTCAAACGCGGATTAGCGACGCCCGGGCCCTATCTGGTCGAACTGGTGATGTAATCGACTGTTAAAATTGTTAAGTGTCTGATCTCGCATCCGTCTTCTCCGAAACCGGCGCCCTCGCGCAGGTGGTGCCCGGCTTCCGGGCGCGGCCTTTCCAGCTGGAAATGGCCGAGGCCATAGAAAAAGTAATTAAAAATCAATCAGTTATTGTTGCTGAGGCGGGTACGGGCACGGGCAAGACCTTTGCCTATCTGGTACCGGCC
>JBILYA010000224.1:0-4307 GCA_044378065.1 Burkholderiales bacterium
CGCTGCGCGCGCGGTCGTGGGCGTTGATCGGGTGGCGGGCGATTTCCTGCAGCGTCAGTTTTTTCGCGCGCAGGACGGGATGGCCTTTTTTCGCAATCACGCTGCGCGCGATCGGGAAGCAGGGCAGCATCGTCAGGCTCGGGAAGGGCCGCATCGCTTCGGTGCCGATGGCGATATCCGCCTGCTCCGCCTCCACCGCTTCGCAGATCTGCGTCGGATTGCCCTGCTGCAGCCCGAGATGCACATCGGGATAACGCTTGATGAAACGCTCGATCACCCGCGGCAGCACGTAACGTGCGTAGGTGTGGGTGGTCGCAATGGTCAGCGTGCCTTTTTCGCGATCCAGATAATCGTCGCGCAGCGTGCGCAGGTTTTCGACGTCGCCCATGATGCGCTGGGCGATTTCAATCACCTCGCGCCCCGGGTCAGTCAGCCCGGTCACCCGGTTGCGCTTGCGCTGGAACACCGGGAAACCGATCTCGGCCTCCAGCAACTGGATCTGCTTGCTGACGCCCGGCTGCGAAGTGTGCAGTGCCTCCGCGGCGGCGGAAATGTGATTGCCGTGCCGGTGCACTTCGAGAATGCATCGGAGCTGTGTCAGCTTCATGGCCGCTCCTGACTTGCCCGGCTCAGCCGACCGGGAATTGCATTTTGCGGGTGACGGGATTCACATACCCGCCCCACAGCACCATCACGCGATTGCGGTTCGGATCACCGCAGACCACGACGTTGATGATGTCGGGGTTCGGGATCACGCGAACCATGCCGTCGGGTTTCTCTTTGAGATATTCCTCGGGATAAATCCCGCGTGCCACCGCATCCGGAATCGTGAACGCCTCGGAGTGCCCGTACTTCATCAGGAACTCCAACTCGCTGTAGGGTACCCGTGCGTGTTCGTACACGTATTCCCGGATGTCCTGCTTGCTGTAGCCGGCCGCAGCCAGCGATTTCGCCACCGGCGGCGCGATCATCAGCGTGATCATGTCGCGGAAACCCTTGCTGCCGATTTCGGCGAGCCGCGCAAGGCAGGGCTTTTTAGTGCATTCCAGCGCGAGGAACTCCAGCGCCGTCTGCGCCGCGGTCTTGTCCGGCGTGCCGTAGATTGCCGGCGGCCAGCCCCAGGTCACGGTGCCGCAGGCGGTGACCGTGCTGTCGGTTTTGGCAAAGCCGTGCTCGACGCGGTAAGGCTCCCAGGGATTCTCGTCATCGTTTTCAGCGATGGTGAAATTCAGCGGGTAACCGAAGGTGCCCATGTAGTTGCGGCCCATCTTGTAGCCGGCGATGTTCTTGATGATCAGCCCGAACGCACGCCCGATCGCGGGATTCGCGCCCTGGGAAATCATGTGCGCGCCGTTCTCGATGCCCATCGCCTTGATCGCCGGGCCGCCGATCAGCAGGAAGGGCAATACACCCCAGGTGCTGCCGATGTTGCTGAGGTTGTATTCATTGTCTGCAATCGCCTCGACCGCCGCAATCAGCAGCGGCATGGTTTCCGGTTTGCAGCCGGCCATCACCGCATTGGCCGCGATGTTGCGCGGCGTCGCACGCAGGTTCGCCTGCGCCAGCACGGCGATGGTTTCGTCCGGGTCGCGACTGGTGTGCTTCAGGAATGCCGCGACTCTTTCAGCGGTTGGCGGAATCACCGGCAGATTGTCGGTCCACTCGCGGCTGACGAAATACTCGTTGATCTGCTCGAAGCTGCCTTCGAACACGATGTCGTCGGCCTTGCGCACCGCTTCGACGGCGCCTGTGAAAGCGGCTTTTACCGGCCGCGTCAGTTCTTCGACGATGCGGCCGAAGAGAACGTCTTCGACGTTCTTTTCAACCAGAGCTTCCGCGTGCACGCCGACTGCACCGGGGTATTCCGCGATGCGCACATCAGCCATGCCCTCGGCCTTGGCCACGGCACGGGCAATCTTGCTAAAGCCGGTGGTGGTGATGACCACACCGGGGATGCCGAGCTTCTCGGCTTCAACTGCCGGCCTCACCGAGGCCGGAGTGCAGGTCCCTCATCCCCCGTTGCCGGTGATGATCGCGTGACAACCTCGTTGTTTGGCGAGGGCCGCGACTTCTTTCGCAACCCGTTTCTGCGTCGCGGGATCGCCGCCGACGTAAACGATGGGAAATTCGTCGAAAGGAATGACCTTCACGTTCTTGAATTTCTTGCTGAACTGGCTGCGGTAGGTGCGGAACATCAACTCACCCTTGAAGTGGTTGTTGTACACCTCACCGATGGTGATGCCGTCCAGGCTGTCGAGATGCCGGCTGATCTGCCGCACACCTTCCTGCGGCAGCCCTTCCGGACTGATCACCGCTATTTTGTCGCTCATGGCACTCCTCCTCGCGTTCTGCGATGGCATGACATCCGGCGCCACGGCCGAACCCGCCCCGCATGAATGGCTAGCCGGCATTTAACCGCGGATGCCCCCTGCCCGCCAGAATATTGGGCTATTTTAGTATTCTTATTTGAGCATACTGGATTAACGGTCCCGGATACACCGTCACACGGATGCACCAGTTCGCCACTATGCCATTTCCCGCATACCAAGATAACCGAATAGTCTGGTCGCCACAGCGCATCCTCGGTTAAATTGTTCTCAAAATACCGTGAGCCGCCGCCGAGCGGACGGCCCGCCGGATAAAACGCTCAAAGCGCCCTTAGCTGTAAAGCCTTTCCAGGAGGAGAATTTCGATGTACGCGAACACCATTCCGGACAACACCGAGTTTGATTTCATCGTGGTTGGCGCCGGCTCCGCCGGCTCAACGCTTGCCACACGCTTGTCCGATGACGGCCGCCATACTGTGTTGCTCCTTGAGGCAGGCGGCCCGGCGAACAACATCAATCTCAAAATCCCGCTGATGGTCGCGAAGATCCTCAACGACGAACGCTACACCTGGCAGTACCAGACCGAACCGCAGCCCCACCTCAACAACAAGCCGCAGCGCTGGGTGCGCGGCCGCGTCATCGGCGGCTCCGGCTCGATCAACGGCAATCTGTTCGTGCGCGGCGACCCCAAGGAATACGACGACTGGCGCGACCAGGGCTGCAAGGGCTGGGGTTACTCGGACATGCAGCCCTACTTCAGGAAGCTCGAAGACTATCCCGAGGGCGACCAGACAGTGCGCGGCAGTGGCGGTCCGATCCATTGCACCAACCTCAACGGTTTTGATCCGCTCTCCGATGCCTTCGTCGCCGCCTGCGGCGAAGCCGGCCACAAGCCGCTTCCCGACTACAACGACGGCAGTTATGAAGGCGCTTATCACCTGCAGTATTCGACGCGCAAAGGCTGGCGCAGCAGCTCCGCCGCCGAATACCTGAAGCCGGCACGCAACCGCCCCAACCTGACCATCGTCACCAATGCACCGGCAACGAAGGTGCTGACGGAAAGCCGCCGCGCCACCGGCGTGGAATTCCGCTGCGACAACCAAACGCTCAAGGCCCGCGCCCGCCGCGAAGTCATCCTCGCCGCCGGTCCGCTGGTGTCACCCAAGCTGCTGGAGCAGTCCGGCATCGGCAACAGCGCCATCCTGAAAAAATTCGGCATCCAGACCGTGCACCACCTGCCCGGCGTCGGCGAGAACCTGCGCGACCACCCGAGCTCGCGCATTTCCTTCGAATGTTCGAAGCCGATCACCATCAACGACGTGCTGCGCAATCCGCTGCTGAAAATCAAGGAAGGTCTGCGCTGGTTCTTCAAAAGCGAAGGCCTGCTGACCATCTGCTCCGCGACCTCGCAGGTGGCCTGGCGCTGCAATCCCAAATCCGACCGCGCCGACATGGCGATGCTGCTGCTGCCGCTGTCGGGCCGCGACCGTTATGCACGCACCGCGCGTTACGGTCTCGATCCGCATCCAGGTTTCACCTTCGGCCTCAAGGTGCTGCAGCCTTATTCGGTGGGCCAGATCCACATCGGCTCCACCGATCCGCTGGCGCAGGCGACGATGGACCCGAAATATCTGTCCCACGAAGCCGACGTCCAGCTCTTCCTCGACGGTATGCGCTTCGCCCGCCACATCGCGCAGATGCCTTCACTGAAACCACTGGTGGTGCGCGAAACACGCCCCGGTCCGGACATCCGCGATGACGTCGGCATGCTCGACTATATGAAGGAAACCATCCAGACCAGCTGGCATATGGTCGGCACCTGCAAGATGGGCAACGGCGCGGATGCGGTGGTCGATGACCAGCTCAAGGTCCACGGCATCGAGCGGCTGCGGGTGATCGACTCGTCGATTTTCCCAACCATCCCGTCGTCGAACACCAATATCCCGACCATCGCCACCGCCGAAAAAGGCGCGGCAATGG
>JBILYA010000225.1:0-4288 GCA_044378065.1 Burkholderiales bacterium
TTCATGATTTCGTAAGTCCTGCCCAGCGCATGCACCAGTTTTTCAGGGCTGGCGGTGAGACCGTGGGCATGAAAAAAGCTGCGGTCGCCGTCGAACACGTCCTCGACACCGGTGAATTTCATCGAAACCATCAGTCCAGCCGTCACGCCGTTACGTGCCGGCATGCCGCCGAAATCGAAAGCCTTCTCGATATGTTCGATGTCGCGCGCCCAGCACGACAGGCCGGAGGCCTGTTGCGCGGTATAGGACAGCAGGTAACGCGTCTGGTCGACATTAAGCTTCAGGATCGCCGCCGCCGCCGCAGCAGCGCCGAACATGTGACCGAAGCTGTGCGTGGAGTGGCCACGCTCACGGAAACGTTCGATGCCCAGCGCAATCGACATGCGTGCGCAGATGTCATAACCCAGCACCACGGCACGCAGCAGTTCGGTGCCCGTTGAGCGTTCGCGCTCGGCCAGCGCCAGCGCCGCGGGCACCACACCGCAACCCGGGTGCACCAGCGCGAGGTAATAAGTGTCATCGGTTTCATCGGCATGGGCGTGCATGCCGTTGGCGAGCGCGGCATTGATCGCGCTGGTGACGAGGGTCGAACCGATCACCGTCGACTCGGGCACGCCGCCCTGGGTCGCCACGAATTCAATGGCGCGCCGTCCCGGCAGCAAGCGTGAACCGGAGAGCATCGCGGCAATGGTATCGAGAAGATGGTGTTTGGCGCGTTCGGTGACTGCCGCCGGCAGAGGACGACGGCGCGCGCTGGCGATATAAGTCGCCAGCTTGTGCATCAACGGTGAAATTTTCGGCGGGGATTTTTTTGCAGGCGCAGACATTTCGATGTACTCGCGGGATTCAGATTATTCCGGCTTGATGCCGGCCGCCTGCACCACCTTCGCCCACTTGGCGGTTTCGGCACGCAGATAGTTTGAAAATTCCTCGGGACTGCTGCCCACCGGCTCCGCACCGTCGTTGAGCAGGCGTTGCCGCACTTCGGGATTCTGCAGCGCGCGCACCACGCCGGCATGCAGTTTGGTGATGATGTCGCGCGAGGTCGCCGCCGGTGCCAGCAGGCCGTACCACTGCACGGCTTCGTAACCGGGCACACCGGCCTCGGCAATGGTCGGAATGTCGTCAGCGCCCGGGGCACGTTTGCTGCCCGTCACGCCCAGCGCCCGCAGGCGACCGGTTTTGATATGCGGTTGTGCCGACAGCATATTGGGCATCATCGCCGGCACATGGCCGGCGACGAGATCGGTAACACCGGGGCCCGACCCCTTGTACGGCACATGCACCATGTTCAGTTTGGCCATCACCAGCAACAGTTCCATCGACAGATGCGGGCTGGTGCCGACGCCGGCCGATGCGAAGTTGACCTGACCCGGCCGCGACTTCACCAGCGCGATGAATTCCTTCAGGTTGCGCACCGGCAGTGACGGATGCACCGTCAGCACATTCGACAGCGCCACCGCCTGCGAAATCGGCGCGAAGTCCTTCAGCGCGTCGTACGGTACTTTTTTGTACATCGCCGGATTGATCGCCAGCGTGCTGACGCCCATCAGCAGCGTGTAACCGTCAGGCGCCGCGCGTGCCACTGCTTCACCGCCGATCATCGTGCCCGCACCGGCGCGGTTTTCGACGATCACCTGCTGTCCGAGAAACTGCGTCAGTTGCGGCGCGATGATGCGCGCTGAAATATCAGTACCGCCACCCGGTGCCGAGGGTACGATCACCCGCACCGCACGCACCGGATAGTTGGCCTGCGCATGCGCCAGCGTTGTTGCGCCGAGCATTGCAGCGGAAATCAATAAATTATTGATTTTATTCATTATTTTCTCGTTTCAAAGATGGGAATACAGCACTTTGCCGGCCACCGGCATCGGAGCCGTCAACACTTCGCCGCGATAGGAATCGACGACATACAGCGTCTTGCGATCCGCGCCGCCGTAGGCCATGTTGGTCATGCGGTTGCCGGGCTTGCGGCTCTGCACGCGGGCCAGCGGCTCACCCATCGGGCTGAACAACCAGACGATACCGGGCCGGGCATGCGCCGCCGACAGATTGCCCGCCTCATCCATCGCCAGTCCGTCGGGTCCGTGAATGCCCGGCAGAACGGCGAACACGCCGGCTTTCGAAATGCCGCCGCCTTTCAGCGGGCAATGCCACATGCAGTTGGCGCGCGTCATCGCGACATACATTACCTTGTCCTGCGGATCGAGCATGATGCCGTTGGGGCTGGGGCCGTTACTGATCAGGCAATCGAGGCGGCCATCGGCGCCATGCCGGTAAACGCGGCCGGTCGGATCGTGAATGCCGGTCTGCCCCTGATCAGTGAAGTAGAGATCACCGTCACGCGAGAAGGTCAGATCGTTGACGCCTTTGAAGCCTTCCGACTGGTTGTGCGTCAGGAAATCCTCGACACGGCCGGTTTTCGGATCGCAGCGGAGGATCCCGCGGCGGTAATCCGCAATAAAAATCGAACCGTCCTTGTGGATGGCAATGCCGTTGGGCCAGCCATCGTATTCGGCAGCGACATCGAACTCCCCCTTCGGTGACATGCGCAGGATGCGGCCGTAGGGAATATCGACCATGTACAGATTGCCATCGCGATCAAAGGCCGGGCCCTCGAGGAAACAATCGAGCTTCGAGCCGGGATGATTGGCGTCGATCCAGCTCGACGGTGCACCACCCTTGCGCAAACGGTCAGGCACGGCAGCGAATACATCAGCCTCAATCAGCTTTGGCGGTTCAAAAAAGGACATCGCGGATGCTCCGTTATTCGGTTACAAAAAATCCGGTTACAGAAAATTACTCAGGCGTGATCTTTGCCGACTTGATGATGCCGGCATACAGCGGGATTTCCTCACGCACGATCTTGGCCAGACCTTCAGGCCCGCCGACCACCACATCGGCGCCGCGCTTGGCAAAACGCTCGCGGTAATCCGGACTCTGCACCGCAGCGGCCAGATCGCGGTGCAGCTTGGCAATGATGTCCTGCGGTGTGCCGGCGCGGACAAACAGCCCCATCCAGCCATCAAGATCAAAAGCGGGCAGCGTCGCGGAAACGCCGGGCACATCCGGCAGCACCGAGCGACGCCGAGATGGCGATGGCGCGAACGCGCTTGTTCTCGACATGGGGCAGCACGCCGACGATGTTGGCAAACTGCAGGTCGATACGGCCGCTCAGCGTGTCGATGAAAGCCGGCGCTGCACCCTTGTACGGCACATGGTTCATCTTGATCTTCGCCAGCGCCTGCAAATGTTCCATGCCCAGGTGCTGCAGGTTGCCGACGCCGGCCGAAGCGTAATTGAGCTTGCCCGGATTGCTGCGCGCCAACGCGATCAGGTCCTTCACCGATTTCACCGGCAGCGAAGGATGCACCACCAGCACCATCGGCCCGCTGATGATCTGCGTCACCGGCGCGAGATCCTTCTGCGGGTCGTAGGGCAGATCCTTGCGCAGGGACACGTTGATGGTCATCGGCCCGGAATTGGCGAGCACCATCGTGTAACCGTCGGGCGGTGACTTCGCCACCACATCAGCGCCGATGCTGCCGCCGGCGCCGCTGCGATTATCGATCAGCACCTGCTGCCCCCACACCGGCGACAGCTTCTGAGCCAGGGCTCGCGCAACGTCGTCGAGCGGGCCACCCGGCGGGTAGGGCACGACAATCCGCACCGGTTTCGCCGGGAACGATTGTGCCTGCACGGCCGGCACTGCGCACAGGATAAGTCCAAGCGCGGCCAGTGCCTCGCGCCAACTGCAATTGCCATCTGCCATGATGCCCTCCTCCGGAAAATCGCGGGCATGCGATGCCCGCGTTACAGGTTTTCGGCGATCCAGTCAGCGACGTACGTCGCACCGAGAAAACGATTGTCGCCCTGGCAATGTTCTGCCCCGCCTTCTTCCGCGGTGAAGATCTTCAAAGTCTTCTTTTTCGAACTGACCGCATCGTAAAGCAGTTGTGCGTTGGCCACCGGCGAAATGGAATCTTCTTCACCATGCGTCACCAGGAACGGACAGGTGATCTTGTTCGCCACGCCTTCGAGCTTGTAGGCCTCGCATTTTTTCATCGCCGAATCCATGTCGGGCATGCCCATGACCCAAGGCAGCTGGAAATGCGGCGCCGAGACCTTGGTGCCGCCGGACTCGAGAATCTTGCGGCGGGTGATCCAGGTTGCGTGATAGTCGTAATGGCCGCCCCAGGCGATGCAGGCCGCATAACGTTTCTCGAATGCAGCGACGCGCGGCGCGTAATAACCACCCATGCTGAAAGCCATGACCGCAACACGTTTG
>JBILYA010000009.1:0-16224 GCA_044378065.1 Burkholderiales bacterium
GACCTGTATCGTCCTGCTGCCTCTCGTATCCGGCTGTGCCGCAGTTGCGATCGGAGGTGCCGCGGCCACCGGCGTTGTGATGGCGGAAGACCGCCGTACCGTCGGCACGATCACCGAAGACCAGGGCATCGAACTGAAGGCGTCCTCGCGGATCGAGGAAAAGGCAAAGGATGCCCACATCAACATCACCAGCTACAACCGCATGGTGCTGCTGACCGGCGAAGTACCCACCGAAGCACTCAAGACCGAGGCCGAACGCATCGCGCGCGCTGTTGAGAACGTGCGCAATGTGTTCAATGAGCTGAAAGTCGGCCCCAAAACTTCGATGCAAACGCGCACCAATGATTCAGTCATCACCTCGAAGGTAAAAGCACGCTTCGTGGATGCCAACAAGTTCGGCGCGCTGCACGTCAAGGTCGTCACCGAAGACAGTGTCGTTTACCTGCTCGGCATGGTGAAAAAACAGGAAGCCGCAGACGCCACCGAGATCGCGCGCACCACGGGTGGTGTCAGCAAGGTCGTCCGGCTCTTTGAATATCTCGATTAATTCAATAAAAACAATATCTTACAAGGGCGTCTTCGGGCGCCCTTGTTTTTTCAGCCAGCGCAGCAGCGGACCCAGCAGCGGCAGCTTTTCATAAAGCTCTTCGGCGGCATCCCAATAATCGCGATGCACCGCGACGAGACCATTCGCATCAAAGGTGATCAGGCTCGCGCCGTGAATGCACTGTGTCTTGTGCGACTGCCAGCCACGGAAACGGAACTCGAAATCCCAGGTCAGCATCACTCGCATCTCATCCGCAACACGCTCGCGCACAAAAAACCGCGGCGCGTCGAGACGCTCAAACATATGGTGAAAAATCGCCTGCGCTGCGGCGATCCCGCGGACATCATTGAAGGGATCACGGAAGCGACAGTCGGCTGCATAGTATTCCGGAAGATCGGCGACAGACTGCGGTGTCAGCGTTTCAAAAAACCGCACCAGCGCATCAACCCGTTGTTGCGGCGTCATTATTTGCAGCGTCATAAACCCGTCCCCTTGTGCACCAGTGCAAAATACCATCGGTAAGGCAGCAGACGCAGCAGCTTGAGCCACAGGGTGAAACGTTTGGGAAAATGGATTTCGAAATCGCCGTGCTTGAACCCGGCGATGATGGCCTTCGCCGCCTCGTCCACGCTGATCAGCGCCGGCATCGCAAAGGTATTGCGGTCGGTCAGCGGCGTTTTGACAAAACCGGGATTGATCACGTAAACACTGATGCCGCGCGGCGCCAGATCCAGGTACAGCGTCTCCGCCATATTGATCAGTGCCGCCTTGGTCGCACCGTAGACCAGCGCTGTCGGCAGTCCGCTGTAACCGGCAACGCTCGACACCACCGCAATTCCGCCCGCACGCTGCTGCAGCAATTGCTGAACAACCGGCTGCAGGCAGTTGAACACGCCATTGATATTGACGTCGACCATGCTGCGGGCTTCTCCGGCATCAAGATCCCAGGCCCGTACCGGCTGGTGCGTACCCGAACACAGCACAACGAGATCCACACCACCCCACGCCGCGACGACGCACTGCAATGCCGGCGCAACGGCTGCCCCGTCAGTGACATCCAGAGAAATCGCCAGCGCCTGAGTCCCGTGCACGGCCGCCAGCGTTTCCAGTTCGGCCGCACGCCGTGCAGACAGCGCCACGCGGGCACCCCGAGCCAGCAGCGCCTTCGCCAAACCCTCGCCAATGCCGCTGGACGCGCCGACAATCCAGACGCGCAATCCCCGCCAGTCGCGGATACCCCGATTGAGACTCATGGACGGCGCCGGAAACTCAGCGTCACTTCGCCGAGTCGTACGCCGAACTTGCTCATCACCGAGCGGTTGAGCATGACCTGATCATCCATCAGATACATCCAGTCATCGAAATCCACTTCCCAGACACGCCCGTCTACATCCAGTTTCAGCACGTACTGCCAGCGCAAGGCGTTACCGTGCAATTCTCCGGTGGCTACACCGACCACGTCATCCGCCGTGCCGCGATAGCGGTGCTCGTCGATACGCTCCAGCGTCCATACCCTGCGACTCTTGCTGCCGTCAGAATACTCGAAATGTTCATCCAGGGTCCCTGTATTGCCGGACCAGCGTGCCTCAATACGTACGGTGAAACGCTTCACCACCTTGCCGCTGCGGTCCTGGAACATGCCCCAGGCATCGATGGTGCCGTCAAAGTAGCGTTGCAGATCCAGTACCGGACGTTCATCCCGATACTGCTCGACGGGAACCGATCCGCAGCCGGCAAACAACAGCAGCAGCATGGCGAGCATTGCTCTTGAAAAACGCATCAGTCTCTTCCTTTCAAATCATTTGCAGCCATCCGTGCATCGGTGACCGTCAAAACCAGCAATGCCGCCGCCGACAGCTTGATCGCACAAGGCAGCAGCGCGTAAACCAGCGACAGTGCCGATCCCGCACCCGCTGCCGATCCCGGCTGGTATCCCAACCATTGCAGCATGGGCAATGTGATGCCGGCAGCCAGTGCCAGCGCCAGTTTTTCCAGCAGATGCCACAGCCCGAAGTAGGCGCCGTCGGGACGCCCGCAGGCATCCTCATCGTCATCAATCAGATCCGCGAGCAGCGACGCCGGCAACGCCAGATCGGCACCGAAGGCAAAACCGGAAAGCACGCACACCACGGTAAATGCAGCCGCGTCGCCGGCACCGAGAAACCCTGCCCAGACAAACGCCGCCACCGCCATCACCATCGCCAGCAGCCAGGCGCGAACCTTTCCGGCACGCCCGGCAAAGCGCACCCAGAACGGCATCCCCGCAGCACCCGCGATGAAATAAACCAGCAGAAACAACGGTGTCAGATCGGAACGCTGCAGAACATCGACGGCAAAAAACAGCAGCAGCGTCGCCGGCACCGCCGCGGCAACGCCATTGATCAGAAACACCAGCGCCAGCCGGCGGAAACGCGGATTGCGCAAAGGCAGAAACAGCGCAGCGAATGAAACGGCACGGGGCGGCGCATGAACCGCGGGCGAGGGACCGAACCACAGCGTAATGATTGCGGCCATGACCAGCACCGGTGCATAACCCAGCGCAAACCAGGACAGTCCGTCGGCGGCACCCTGCCGCTGCACCAGCCACTCCGGAATCACTGCTGCGCACAACACGCCGGCCAGTGCGGCAACACCACGGGTCGCAGTGATCCGGGTACGCTCGGCATAATCCCGTGACAGCGCACTGCCCAGAGCCATGTGGCCGATGCTGGCTGCGCTCAATCCGGCATAAGTGAGTATCAGTGCAGCAATCAAACATGGCAGCAGCGACGCCTGGCCCGGCGGGTTGAACAGCAGCCACAGCCCCGCAGCCAGGAAAGGTACGGCACCGGCAATCATCGCTTTGTGCCCCCCATACCGTCGTGGCACACGATCTGCCAGCGCACCGAGCAAGGGGTCGCTGACGGCATCCAGCAGGCGAACACCCAGCAGCACTGCACCAATCACCGCGAGATCCAGCCCCAGCGCCGAATAAAACTTCGGTATCTGCAAATGCACCGGCAAAGCCGCCGCGGCGATCGGCAGTGCAACCGCTGCGTAGGCAGCCAGCGCCGTTTTAGTCAGCACGTTCGCTGCCGCCCAGCAGCGCGGTGCGCAGATCCGGCTTCTGGGTACGCGGGTCCAGCCAGATGCCGAAGAAAAACCTTGAGAACTCGGGATCGTCGATGGTGCCCAGCAGCCGCGTTGAAGAATAAAACTGTGCACCGCGTTGCGGCCGGTAAACACCGATCAGCCGGCTGCCGGCTTGCACATCGGGAAACGTGCTGCGCATCGCCGCATCCCAGCGCGCCAGTTTCGTTTCATCCTTGGCACCCAACCGGCGCATTTCACCGATGCTGGTTTCAGCGATTTGTACGCTGGTGGCCTGGCGTGCGTAGACAATATCCAGCACATAAGGCGCATCCGCCTGCCAGCGCCCGTCGCGCGACCACAAGGCGGCGTCATACACATGGAAGCCCCACCAGCGCAGGCGTCCCTTGCCGACCATGCGGCAGGTCTCCAGCGCACTGCAGACCGCCGGGGGAAGTTCGGCCGGCACGTTGACCGCCGCAGCCGGCACGGCAAACCACAACGCCAGTGCCAATAAAACCGACTTAGGCATGAACCAGAACCGCCTGCACCACATCGGTGGCGCGGGCACGGAAACCGGCTTCGCAATAGGCCAGGTAAAAACGCCAGGTGCGCATGAAACGCTCGTCAAAACCCTGCTCACGAACCTGCGGCGACGCGTAATCAAATACCTGGTGCCAGCGCCGCAGCGTCTCGGCGTAATCCAGTCCGAAATGATGCATGTCTTCGACGCTCATGCCCTGCCCCGCAGCGACCTCACCGAAACGCTGCGGCGACGGCAGCATGCCGCCGGGGAAAATGTACTGCTGGATGAAATCGGTGCCCGTGCGATAGCGCTCGAACTTCGACTCGGCAATGGTGATGCTCTGCACCAGTGCGCGGCCGCCCGGCTTCAGCCGGTCTCGCAGCATGCCGAAATAACCCGGCCAGTAGCGTTCCCCCACCGCCTCGAACATTTCGATCGACACCACATGGTCAAACTGCCCTTCGAGATCACGGTAATCCTGCAGCCGGAGTTCAACACGGTCCTGAAGACCGGCGGCAGCGATGCGGCGTTGCGCGTATTCGAGCTGCGCCTCAGAAATGGTGATGCCCGTGACGCGGCAACCGGCGCGCGCGGCATGTTCGGCAAAGCCACCCCAGCCGCAGCCGACCTCAAGGGTGTGCTGGCCGGGCTGCACATCTAGCGCCCGCAGAATGCGCGCGTATTTCGCCGACTGCGCATCCGCCAGGCTGCGTGTGAGATCACCCTCAAACAGGGCCGATGAATAGGTCATCGTCGAATCCAGCCACAGCCGGTAAAAATCATTGCCGAGGTCGTAATGGGCATGGATGTTTTTGCGGCTGCCGCTGCGAGTGTTCGGGCGCAGCCAGTGGCGCAAGCGGTAGGCCAGCGTGGCCCACCAGCGGCCATGAATGGCCTCTTCAATCGCCTGCTCGTTCATCGCGGCCAGCAGCAGCAGTTGCGTCAAGTCATCGGTTCTGGCGCGCCCGGCGATATAAGCTTCGGCGAGCCCGATATCGCCGCGGCTGAGAATGTCGCCGCACACCTGCCAGTCAGCGAGCGTCAGCGACGCATGGGGGCCGGGCTTCGGCCCGGAAAATTCCTGCGATCGTCCATCCGGGCCATGCAGAGTGATTTTTCCGCAGCGCAACTGCGAAAGCAATTTGAACATCCAGCGTGCGGCAGCGGGTTCGGTGCGCGATAGCGCGCGATCGGTCATGGTCGTCGTCATCTTGTGGTGTCTTCTGCGGGAGGTATCGGTTTGGCAAAAAAGGGCACGCGCTTCAGCCACAGCCGCAGCGCGTGGTAATGAATACGCAGCATCACGCCCAGCGTCATCCACGGGTAGCGGAAAAAAGCGCGCAACAGCGCCGCCGTGGTCGCCGCCTGTGCTGTGCCGCTGACGCTGGTGACGAGGCTGTTGCCGCAGCCGTCTTCATAATCGATGCGAAAAGCGCAGCGTTCCGGATGATCGGCAAAGCGGAATCGGTATTCGCCGCTGACCGGGAAAAACGGCGACACATGGAAGACTTTGCGGGCGCTCAGCCAGTCTCCCGAAGCAATCGGCCGGGCATCGTCATGCGCCACCAGATAGTTGTGATGTTCGCCGAAGGTATTGCTGACTTCCGCGAGCACGGCGCGCAGTGCGCCGGCGCGGTCATGGCAAAGCCAGAAACTGACGGGGTTGAACACATAACCGAGTACGCGCGGAAACGTCTGCAACCAGATCGCGCCATCGGCGCAATCCAGACCGTGACGGGCAAGCAGACCGCGGATCCACGGCTCCAGCGGACTGCCGTCGCGCGGACCGTGATCGGCATCGTAAAAACCGCACAGGTTCCAGCGGTTGCGCGAACACAGTGCCGGCAGCGGCTGTTCGGACCCGTCGATGCGCAGACGCAGAAAAAACACACCCTGACGGAAGGCATGGACGGCGGGTGAGCGCCGGCGATGCAGCACTTCGCCGCAATACAACCGTGCAGCCGAAAGCGTCGTGCTCATGCGGCAGCCTTCAATGCTTCCGGCCGGGCAATCCAGGGCGCCGTCACGCCCAGGCCCGCGGCCACGGCCATGCCGGCCTTGAGACCGTCTTCATGAAAACCGTAACCGGCCCAGGCACCGCAATACCAGGTGTGATGCCGGCCCTGCAATTGCGGAAGCCGCTCCTGCGCTGCAACGGCGCCGAGATCGAATACCGGATGGGCATAGCGATAACGCTCGATCACATGACCGGGTCGCGGCTCACGCACCGGATTGAGCGTAACGATCACCGGACGGCTGAACGGCAGCGGCTGCAGCTTGTTGATCAGGTAACTGACGCCGACGGGCCGTCCGCCATCTGCGGCATGATCCGCATGGTAGTTCCACGCCGACCAGGCAGAACGGCGACGCGGCAGAAACTGCTCGTCGGTATGCAGTACGACTTCGTTGTCCTGATACTCGATTGCGGTCAGCAGGCGTCTCTCGGCAGCGTCGGCATCGCCCAGCAGTCGCAGCGCCTGATCGCTATGGCAGGCCAGCACGACTTCGTCAAAATGTTCGGCAGCACCGTCGGCAAAGCGCAGTTCGGCCCCGGCCGGATCGCGACGGACTTCTGCCACGGGCCGGTTCAGCTGCACGTCAGGCAGCGCTGCCGCCAGCTTCTCGACATAGCTGCGTGCGCCGCGATTGACGGTGCGCCATTGCGGACGGTCGCTGACCTGCAGCAACCCGTGATTGGCGCAGAACCTGAAAAACGTACGCGCCGGATACTGCAGCATCGTCGCTGTCGGACAGGACCAGATCGCGCCGGCCATCGGCAGCAGATACCAGTCGCGGAATGCGCGACCATACCCGCCGGCAACAAGGAACTCGCCCAGCGACTGCGCAGCGTCGCCCTGCACCTGCGCCAGCGCACCGGCTTCCCGGTTGAAGCGCAGGATATCGCCGAGCATGCCCCAAAACGCCGGCCGCAACAGATTGCGCCGCTGAGCAAAAACCGTCGACAGGCTGCTGCCGGCCCACTCCAGGCGCTCGGCTTCGAGCTTCACCGAGAACGACATGTCGCTGGCGGTGGAAGTCACCCCGAGATGATCAAACAACGCAATCAGGTTGGGATAGGTGCGCTCGTTGAACACCAGAAAACCGGTGTCCACCGGCGCGGTGATACCGTCGAGCGTGACGTCGACGGTATGAGTGTGCCCGCCAAGATAGTCGTTGGCCTCGAACAAGGTCACTGCATGCGCGCGCGACAGCAGCCACGCCGCCGACAAACCGGCAATGCCGGAGCCGACAACAGCGATGCGTTTCGCGGGCGCCTGCAGGTTCATGCCGCGACTGGCTTGATGCGTTCAACCAGGGCATAGGCCGAATGGTTGTGGATCGATTCAAAGTTTTCCGCCTCGACCTTGTAGCTGCGCACCCGGGCATCGGCATCCAGCCGCAACGCAATGTCACGAACCAGGTCTTCGACAAACTTCGGATTGTCATAGGCGCGTTCGGTCACATACTTTTCATCCGGACGCTTGAGCAGCCCGTAGACCTCGCAGGAAGCCTCCTGCTCGGCGATGCCGGCTATTTCCTCGATGGTCAGCGTCGCAGAAGCTTCCACGGTGATCGTGATGATCGAACGCTGATTGTGCGCACCGTATTCGGAAATCTCCTTGGAACAGGGACAAAGGCTGGTCGCCGGCGCCGATACCTGGGTGGTGAACACGCTGCCGCCCGCCTTGCGTTCGCCGCGCAGCATCACCTTGTAGTCGAGCAGGCTGGACACGCCGGAGACCGGTGCTCGCTTGCTGATGAAATAGGGGAAGCGCATTTCGATCATGCCGCTGTCGGCATCCAGACGCTGCAGCATTTTCTCCAGCAGCGCAGCGAATCCGTCAGCATCCAACGCCTGCTCATGCTGCTGCAAGACCTCGATAAAGCGCGACATATGGGTGCCCTTGACCTCGGGCGGCAGGCCGACAGTCATGTCGATGGTGGCTACGCTGGCAACCACATTGCCATTCGCACTGGCGATCCGGACCGGGTGGACCAGCGATTTCACGCCGACATGGTTGATATAGATGTTGCGGCGGTCAGCGATGGCCTGAACGTCAGGCAACAGCCATTTTTCGGGGGCGTTCATAGGAGCTCCTGTTGAGGGATATACCGTTGTTTGTCCATGGCAGATGGCTGACATCAAGCCACGCCGTTTAGCGAATTGGTCGTCAGCACATTGACTTTGTCCAATGTCTGTCCAATAATGTCTTGGTCAAAGATACAGAATGACTACGGAAATTCCCATTTTTAAGCGATAAAACCCAATACTGTCCATGACAAATGAACAATAACCTTGGCACGATAGAGACTACTGCGGATGCCTGCTACAACATCGCCGCTGTCGAGCGTGATACCGGTTTGTCCAAGGACACTCTGCGGGTCTGGGAACGCCGATACGGCTTCCCGAAACCCCTGCGCGACCGACACGACGAGCGCCTGTATTCACTGCCGGAACTGGAAAAACTGCGCCTGCTGCGGTTGCTGATCGATTCCGGTCACCGCCCCGGCAAGATCATCAACCGCAGTGTTTTCGAACTGACCCAGCTGATCTCCTCGCGCGCGCCGGCACAGGACACGCCCCCCGAAATCCAGGTGATGATCGAGCTGCTGCTGCGTCACGATGTTGAAAACTTCCGCAACGCGCTGCAGCAGGCGCTGATGAAGCAGGGCCTGCTGCGATTTGTCACCGAAACCGTCACCGCACTGAACCACTGGATCGGCGAAGCCTGGCTCGCGGGACGCGTCGCCATATTTGACGAGCACCTGTATTCCGAACACGTGCAGAACATCCTGCGTAACGCGATCATCGCACAGCCCGGCCGTGGATCGGCGCCGCGCGTGCTGCTGACTTCGCTGCCGGGCGAAAAACACCGCATCGGCCTGCTGATGGTGGAAGCCGTGCTGGCTGCCGAAGGCGCAGCCTGCGTCGCGCTCGGCACGGAAACTCCTGTCATCGACATCAAAAACGCGGTGCCGGCCTATGAAGTCGATATTGTCGCTCTCTCCTTCAGCAGCGCGGTAACGCAAAGCGCCGCGCTGGCCGGTTTGAGCGAGCTGCGCGGCCTGCTTCCCGACGGCACTGAAATCTGGGGCGGTGGCGGCGCCCTGGCACGCACGCGAAAGGCGCCCGAAGGCATTCTGCTGCTGCGCTCCTTCGACGATATGCGTTACGCCCTGGAGCGCTGGCGCGTCGAACACGCGCGGCGCTGATTCACTCAGAGGCGCCCCGCCATGCGCAAATCGGAACTGCCGGTCAAAACCTGTTCGGCCTGCGGTCGTCCCATGACCTGGCGCAAACGCTGGGCCAAAGTCTGGGATACCGTCAAATACTGCTCAGAGCGATGCCGTCGCAGTCGCTGAAACGATGCGAAACCTGATTCTTGTGCTGGGAGACCAGCTCGACCCTGAAAATCCCGCTTTGGCAGGGATCGACTGCGACCATGACGGTATTGTGATGATCGAGGCCGCGGGCGAGGCCAACCATGTCTGGAGTCATCAAGCGCGCATCGCGTTGTTCCTCTCAGCGATGCGTCACTACGCGGAAACCTTGCGCTCGCGAAATCTGCCCTTGCAGTACCTTGCTCTCGACGACAGCGCGGAAACATCCCTTATCACGCGACTGCGCGGTGTGATCGCGCAAAACCTCCCGGAAAAACTGATCGTCTGCGAACCCGGTGAATACCGTCTGCAGCAGGCTATCGAACAACTGTGCCGCCAATCCGGCATCAAACTGGAAATCCGCGACGATATTCATTTCCTGTGCAGCCGCGAGGCCTTCGCAGCCTGGGCCAAAGGCCGTCGAGAACTGCGCATGGAGTTTTTCTACCGGGAAATGCGCCGCCGCCACGACGTGATGCTGGAAGACGGCCAACCCGCGGGTGGACGCTGGAATTTCGACAGCGACAACCGCGCCGGTTTCGGAAAAAAAGGGCCCGGTCCACTGCCCAGGCCGCCGCAGTTCACGGCCGATGCCGTCACCGGAGAGGTCATCGCACTGGTACGCAGCCGGTTTGCGCAACATCCGGGCAGCCTCGACGATTTCAACTGGCCGGTCACCCGCACCGACGCGCTGCGCGCCCTCGAAGACTTCATCAAGCATCGTCTGCCGCATTTTGGAGAGCATCAGGATGCGATGTGGACAAGCATGCCCTTCGGCTGGCACTCGCTGCTGTCGGCGGCGCTGAACCTGAAACTGCTGAATCCGCGCGAAGTGATTGCTGCGGCCGTTGAGGCCTGGCGCGAAGGACTTGCACCACTGGCGGCGACCGAAGGTTTTGTCCGGCAAATCCTCGGCTGGCGCGAATTCATCCGCGGCGTCTATTGGCTGGACATGCCCGGCCTGCTGGAAGCCAATCACTTCGGCCATGACCGCGCGCTGCCGGCCTGGTACTGGACGGGGGACACGGCGATGACCTGTATGCGCGAAGCCATCGGCCAGACCCTGAAACACGGCTATGCCCACCACATCCAGCGCCTGATGGTCACCGGTAATTTCGCGCTGCTCGCCGGTATCCGGCCGCAGGCGGTGCACGAGTGGTATCTTGCCGTCTACGTTGATGCTGTCGAATGGGTCGAATTACCCAATACCGCCGGCATGGCGCTGTTTGCCAACGGCGGCCGCTTCACCAGCAAACCCTATATCGCCTCCGGTGCGTATATCAACCGGATGAGCAATTACTGCGGCAGCTGCCGTTATGATGTGAAGCTGAAAACCGGCCCCAAGGCCTGCCCGTTCAACACGCTGTATTGGAGTTTTCTCGATCGCCATGAACAACAGCTGGCGCGCAATCCGCGCACCGTGCTGATGGCACGCAATGTCTCGCGGTTGAGTGCCGCGGAACGCGACGCCATCCGCGCCAGCGCCCGCAACATTCTGGAAACAATTGGATGACCATAATGCAGATGCCCGTCACCCCGAAAACCTCGGAAACCGCCATGCAAGCCACACCGGAATTCATCACCACCGGACAGATGCTGTATCCCGAAATTTTCAAGTCGCTGGAACAGATCCGCTGGAGCCTGTCCAACGACGTACCCTGGGATACGTTCGACGGCAGCAAACTGTCGGACGAGCAGGCGATGACCATCAAGATGAACGCCATCACCGAATGGGCGGCATTACCGGCCACCGAAATGTTCCTGCGCGACAACCAGCACGACAGCGACTTTTCCGCCTTCATGTCGGTATGGTTCTACGAAGAACAGAAACACTCGCTGGTACTGATGGAATACCTGCGTCGTTTTCGTCCCGATCTGGTACCGACACAGGAGGAACTGCAGGCAGTACGCTTCGCCTTCGATCCGGCGCCGCCGCTGGAAACGCTGATGCTGCATTTCTGCGGCGAAATCCGTCTCAACCACTGGTATCGCTGCGCGATGGAATGGCATACCGAACCGGTAATCAAGCATATCTACCACCTGATCTCGCGCGACGAAGCCCGCCACGGCGGCGCCTACCTGCAATACATGAAACGCGCGCTGAACAGCGTCGGCGATACCGCGCGCACTGCCTTCGCAAAAGTCGGCGTGCTGATGGCCAGCTCCGGACGCAGCGGCAAACCGCTGCATCCGACCAATCTGCACGTCAACAAGGTGCTGTTCCCCAATGACACCGTGCAAAGCCGCCTGCCTGATCCCGAATGGCTGGAGCGCTGGCTGGATGAACAGATCCGCTTCGACCGTGACTGGGAACAGAAAGTGGTCACCGTGATCCTGCGCAACCTGTCGCTGCTGTTCGGCCGTGAGTTCGAATCGGTGAAAGACCTCAACCGCTTCCGCAAGGAAATCCCGGCCGCCTGAGTCCTGCCGGGTGATGCCGGGTTTGTCGGCGGCGGCGTGCCCGCGTAGACTGCGAGCCCATGCACGACACCCCTTCTTTTGAACGGCACATCATTGCCCCCGGCGACATTGCCGCGCAGGCAGCCCTGCTGCCGCGCCCGGTGGTCTTCACCAACGGGGTGTTCGACATCCTGCACCGCGGCCATGTCACCTATCTGGCCCAGGCACGTGCACTGGGTGCCAGCCTGATCGTTGCGCTGAACAGCGACGCGTCAGCCCGGCGCCTGGGCAAGGGCAGCGATCGCCCGGTCAATACGCTGGTCGATCGCGCCGCCGTCATTGCCGCACTCGGCTGCGTCGACCGCGTCACCTGGTTTGAAACCGACACGCCGCTGGAACTGATCCTGGCGGTGAAACCCGATGTGCTGGTGAAGGGCGGTGACTGGAAAACCGAGGCCATCGTCGGCGCCCGCGAAGTGCAGGGTTGGGGCGGCAGCGTGCACTCGATTGCTTTCGCCCATCAGCGCTCCACTACCGCATTGCTGGAAAAAGTCCGGGCGACCGAGCCACGCTGAGCAAGCACTCACTAATTGGCTGAATATCTATAAATACTTGTTTTTAAAGTATTTTATTTTTCGGCGGCAGGCGGACAGTTCACCGCCTTCATTTCGCCCGCCGGAAAATCACGCTGCAGTTCGGTGATCCGGGCGATGGTCGCCGCGCTGGGTTCGCGAACAAAAAAACTGACCTGCTTGAGGAATTTCTCGCGCCGCGTGATCACCGCAGAACGCACGCCGATTTTGCGCAGTCGCTCCAGCTCGGCATTCGCTGCATCCTCGCTTTTGAACAGGCCCAGCGACACCGCATTGCGCCAGGGACCGGCATCCTGCACCACAAAAAAGTCGGTTACGCCCAGCGCTTTCAGCTCACCCAGTTTGCGGTCCACTTCGGGCTTGGTTTTCAAAACCGGCATATGCACCCAGTAACCGTCGATGTCGGTGACGCGGCGCTGCACGCTATCCGCAGGCAGCGCCAACGCAGCCAGCACACTATCGGCGCGGGCAACATCGGGACCGCCAAAGGCACCCCACTCCACGCAGGCCGTCGGTGCCGCCGCAGGTGCAGCTGTTGCAGCCACCGGCGCTGAAACCACGGGTGCCACTTCGGAGGCTACCGTGCGGATTTTTTCCGGACTGATCTGCAGCGAGGCGATCTGCGCCGACGCATCCACGGGCTCATTGAGAAAACGGTGAAAGGCGAAAAACCCGAGATTCACCACCAGCAGCATGATCAGCAATAGTCTCATCGGCATCCCGTCAATCAGCCTGCCGCGCGATCTGCAGCAGACCTTCCAGAACCAGATTATCCACGACGGTCACCGTGCCGTTAATCCGCGCCTCAATCAGCGACGCATCGCCGCCGGAGAGCAGCACCCGCGGCGCGGTGCCCGAGCTTTGCTGAAGATACTGCACGACCTGCGCCACGGCGCCGGACAGTGCATTGACCGTGCCGCTGAATATCGCATCGCCGGTATTGTCGGGAAAATAACTGAAGGCGCCGGCACGCTGGGCGAGAGTGGCGGTCTCCCGCGCCAGCGCATCACGCATCAGCGCCGCACCCGGAACGATGCAACCGCCGAGAAAAACACCTTCGCCACTGAGCGCATCCACGGTCATCGTCGTACCGGCATTCACCACCACACAGGCGCTGCCGGTCAGATGCCAGGCGCCGATCAGCGCGGCCCAGCGGTCCGGCCCGAGGGCAGAAGGATCGACATAACTGCTGCGCACGCCGCACTGCTGCGCAGCACTGACCAGCCAGCGTGCGGGCTGCGCCGTCGCCGGCAACACCGCGGCCACTTTGGCCTGCGCCGAAGCGCCGGCAACATTGGCAATCAGGATGCGGTCGGGCAAGGGCAGCACCGTAAGCGCCTTGCCGAGTTCTGCCGGCTGTGCGGTCAGCACCCAACCCTGGCGCAGCCAGCTGCCGTCATCAGCCAATCCCCATTTGATGCGCGTGTTGCCGATATCGATGACCAGAATGTTCAAGCTGCGACTCCTCCGGCACGCAGACTGACTTCGCCGCTGTGATGGCGCGACAATCCTGCTGCGGTTTCGAGGAGCAGTGCGCCGTCTTCGGCAACACCGCGGGCAATGCCGGCAATATCCTTTCCATCGGGCAACAGCAGGCGTACCGGCTGGTCCTGCTGCGCATGCAGTTGCTGCCATTCCTCGCGCAGCGCGGTGAAACCATCACGGGCAAACATTTCGATCACTGCGGACAGTTCGCGTAACAGCCCTGCCAGCAGCACATTGCGGTCGATCGCCTGCCCCGCTGCCGTTTCCAGATCGGCAACCGGCTGGTCCACTGCCGCCTGCACCCGCGCATCGGCGCGAACATTGACGCCGGCACCGATCACCGCGGTGCTCGGCCCGAGCACGTCACCCTGCATCTCGATCAGGATGCCGGCCAACTTACCGGCCGGCAGCACCACATCATTGGGCCATTTGAGCTTAGACGCCGGCGCGCCCGCGGCGCGCAGCGCACGCACCAGCGCCACACCGACTGCGAGACTGAGCCCGCCCAGTTCGCGCGCGCCCTGGGCAAAATGCCATAGCAGTGAAAAAGTCAGCGTATGGCCGATCCCCGAATGCCAGACCCGCCCGCGCCGGCCGCGTCCGGCCGTCTGCACTTCGGCAGCCAGCGCAAGACCGCCGGGCGCGCCCTGTGTCGCGCGCTGCATCAGGCGGCTGTTGGTCGAATCCAGGGTGTCAGAAATTTCGACGGTGACCGGGGTTCCGGCCAAAGCCTGCTGCACCCGCGCCGCATCGAGCAGCGACACCGGCTGTGCCAGCCGGTAACCGCGTCCGCGCACTTTTTCGATGGCAAATCCGGCGCCGCTGATATCGCGGATGCCATACCAGACCGCGCTGCGCGTCACGCCAAGCACACGTGCAATATCCTCACCGGAGTGAAAAGCGCCGTCAGCCAGCGCGCGCAGGGTCTGAAATGCCATGGTGTTCATTGCGGCCCGTAGCATAGCCGATTGCGCAGCCGCAGCGCGGCACGATGCCGGCGCGGCCTCGGCTAGAATCAGCATCCCATGTCCTGCGAACCCCGCCACCTCCAGAGAGTCCTTGAACTGTTTCCGCCGCTGCGCAACGCGCCGGCGGATTGCCTGGAACGCCTGCGCCTTGAATCACAACTGATGCAGGCACCCGCGGGAACACGGTTGTTCGATGAAAAGGCCCGCTGCACGGCCTTTCCGCTGGTGCTTGAAGGCGCGATCCGTGTCGCCAAGGTCACGGAGCAGGGTCGGGAAATCCTGCTCTATCGCGTCACGCCCGGCGAAAGCTGCGTGCTGACCAGCGGCTGCCTGCTCGGACACATTGACTATGCGGCCACCGGCATCGCTGAAACTGCGGTCACGCTGGTTGCCGTACCGCTGCCGCTATTCGAACAACTCCTCGCGCGGCATGAGCCGTTCCGCCGCCACATCTTCGAACTGTTCGGCGCACGTCTCGCCGACCTGATGCTGCTGGTCGAAACAGTGGCTTTCCATAAACTGGATCAGCGCCTCGCTGCGCTGCTGCTCGCTCGCGGCCCTTTGATTCGCACCACCCATCAGGCGCTGGCCGATGAATTGGGAAGCGTGCGTGAAATAGTCAGCCGCCTGCTCGGCAGCTTCGCCGACCACGGCTGGGTACGCCTCGGCCGCGAACAGGTTGAAATCACCGATGGTGATGCCCTGCGCCGGCTGTCTCCACAAAAATAATAATTCAATCAAATGGTTACCTTTGTAACCTCGGTCACAGACAGTCCCCGCCATTCGGCTTAGGATGCATTCATGGCAACTGCCATGTTCAATCGAAAGGATACGGCCATGAAACCTAACGTCGGCGGCATCGACAAAGTATTGCGCATCGTTGCGGGACTCCTCCTGCTCTCGCTGATCTTCATCCTTGAGGGCAACGCGCGGTGGTGGGGATTAATCGGCATCGTTCCGCTGCTCACCGGCTCGCTGGGCTGGTGCCCGGTCTATGTGCCGTTCGGCCTCAGCACCTGTCCAGCAAAGAAGTAATCATCCTGGTTGCGTGATTTGGACCGCACCGCTAAAACGCGGTGCGGTTAACATGTACGCATGAAACGCCAGATCATCGCCATCGGTGGCGCCGCGCTGCCGCTTGAACTCGACAACCTGCTGCTCGTCGATTATTTCCTCAAGCAGACCGGCAAACGCAAACCCAAAGTCTGCTTCATCGGTACGGCCCACGGCGATGCCGATGCCGGCCGGCTGCGT
>JBILYA010000227.1:0-4274 GCA_044378065.1 Burkholderiales bacterium
CCGCCATGCGGCGATATCAACATGATCCAGCTCGACGAACACCTGCCCGGTGATTTTTTCTGACAGCGACTGAAAGTCCTCGCCGCGCAGATCCGCACGTACATCAAGCGGTGACGCCAGCGCCGCAGGCGGCAGCGCGCGCAACCCGAGTTGGTGGCGATCGCCATTATTGACGATTCGCAACTGGACCTGATCCAGCTCCAGCACCGGTGCCGCGCGCAGCTCATCACTCCACAGCAGCCTGGCGTCATGTATCTGGATATCGCGCTGGCCAAGCAGCCAGCGGGAAACCTCACTTTCGCTTTGAACGTCCATCTTCAACGGAATGCCGGCGACGGTAAGCCCGCCGCGGCTGTCGCGGCGAACGGTCAGCATCGGACGATAAATATCCAGTGCATGGAAATTGATCTGCAGCAGGGCCGCGGAGCGCCAGGACAGCGTGGCCTCGACGCGGGGCAGTTCCAGAGCGGGACGGCCTTCTGCGTCATGCACTACGACTTGATCAAGGGCGAGCTGGGGACGCAGACCGTTCCAGTTGCCGCTGAGCCCGCCGACGGTGACCTTCTGCTGGACCGCCGCGCTGAGCCGTTGCGCAATGTCTTCCCGGTAATTGCCGATATCGGGCAGTATCCAGTAGCGAAGTCCGAGGATGGTTCCGGCAAAAACAAACCCGGTCACCAGCACGGCCCAGGTCAGCACGCGATAGATCCACAGGGAACTGCTCTGGATCCAGCTGCGGGCTGCGGCAAGACTCATATCACGCCTGAAAAATTATAAAATGCGATAGTGAAACAAGGGCTTAGCAATTCTAACAGGTTGGCGGAAAAACCCGGGCTTGCCGCGCCGGTTAAATCGTCAAACACTCACGTCCCCCGGGACCCATCCACCAGGCGCCAGCGCGCATGACATCCAACAACGCACAGCCGGCAACAGCCGCAGACGACATCGCGGCCGCTGCACGTTACAGCCGCTACCTGGAGCGCCTGATTGCGGCGAATCCGGCGGTGCTGTCAGCCGCCGATTTGGACGTTGCCTTCACCGCGGCCGACATGCAGTCCGAACTCGAAACCGGCGGCATCAGCGACGATGCGTCCCTGGGCCGGGCGCTGCGCCGCCTGCGTCAGCGCGTGATGGCGCGCCTGATCTCCCGTGATCTGAGCGGCAGGGCGTCACTGGACGAGGTTGTCACAACGGTCACCGAACTGGCCGAGGTCAGCATCCGCACCGCAGTTGATCGCCTGCACCGGGATCTTGCCGCAGTGCATGGTGAACCGTGCAGCGCTACCGACGGTACGCACCAGCAGCTGCATGTCGTCGGCATGGGCAAACTCGGCGGCGCCGAGCTGAATGCCTCGTCCGACATCGATCTGGTGCTGGTCTATCCGGAAGAAGGCGACACCGACGGCGCGAGACCGCTGAGCAACCACGAGTTTTTCACCCGGCTGGCGCGCCGCCTGATCAATGCGCTCAACGAATGGACCGAAGACGGCTTCGTATTCCGTGTCGATACCCGGCTACGGCCTTACGGCGACAGCGGACCGCTGGTAGTCAGCTTCGAGATGCTCGAGAACTACCTGATTACGCAGGGCCGCGCCTGGGAACGTTACGCCTGGATCAAGGGCCGCGTAATTACCGGCAACCAGCCGGAAGCACTGATGGCAATGGTGAAACCCTTCGTGTTCCGCCGCCACCTCGACTACAGCGCCTTCGCTTCGATGCGCAGCCTGCACAGCCAGGTCCGCCATGAAGTCAGTCGCCGCGACCGCCTCGACAACATCAAACTTGGCCCCGGCGGGATTCGAGAAATCGAATTCACCGTCCAGGTCTTCCAACTGATCCGCGGCGGTCACGAACGCTCCCTGCAGCAGCAGCCGACACTGCCGGTGCTTGCCGCATTGGGTGAACGCGGTTTCATCGAAGCAGCCGCGGTAGCGGAACTGCGCGACGCCTACATTTTCCTGCGCAACCTCGAACACCGCCTGCAATACCGCGATGACCAGCAGACCCAGGAATTGCCGACCGACCCGGCCGAGCTCGAACTCCTCGCTCACAGCATGAACTTCGCAGACTTCACGTCGTTCAGTGCCGAACTCGCAAGGCACCGCGGGGCAGTGTCCAGGCACTTCGAATCCATTTTCGGCGAAGACGATGTCAACGAACACCCGCTTGCCGAACTGTGGCACATGCCTCCGGAAGACGCTGCCGCCGCAGAGGAACGGCTGTCGGCAATGGGTTATGCGCAGGCGCCGGAAATCTGCCGCCGGCTGTCGATGTTCCGCCACGGTAACCGTTACCGCCAGATGCCGGCCGACAGCCAGCGCCGCCTCGACCGCCTGGTGCCCGCGGCAATTGCCGCCGCGGTTACGCGGCGCGGGCCCGATGTCACGCTGGAGCGCTTGCTGGGCCTGTTTGAAAGCATCAGCCGCCGTGAAGCCTATCTCGCGCTGCTGCATGAATATCCGCATGCACTGGATCGGGTGGCCGACCTGATGAGCGCCAGCCCCTGGGTGGCGCAGTACATTACCCAGCACCCCATCCTGCTGGATGAACTGCTGGATACGCGCACGCTGCTGGCCAAACCAGACTGGCCGGCGCTTCAGGCCGGGCTGCGCGCCGGCCTCGCCACCGTCGAAGGCGACACCGAACGGCAGATGGACATGCTGCGGCACTTCAAGAACACCCACACACTGCACTGCGTGGCCCAGGATCTTGCCGGCACGCTGCCGCTGGAAACACTGAGTGACCACCTGTCGGATCTGGCGAGCATCATTCTTGAGGAAGTACTGCAACTGTCATGGCGCGGCCTGAAGCAGCGCCATTGCGACAAACCGCTGTTTGCCATCGTCGGTTACGGCAAGCTCGGCGGCAAGGAACTGGGCTATGCCTCCGACCTCGACATTGTTTTCGTCTATGACGATCCGGCGCCGGAAGCCGCAGAAAATTACGCGCGTCTTGCCCAGCGCATCAACAACTGGCTGACCAGCGTGACAGCGGCCGGCATCCTCTACGAGACCGATCTGCGGTTGCGTCCGGACGGCGTCAGCGGCCTGCTGGTGACGCCGCTCGACACCATGCGCCGCTACCAGCTGCAGCAGGCCTGGCTGTGGGAACACCAGGCGCTGACCCGGGCCCGCGCCGTCGCCGGCGATGCCGCGATCGGCCGCGCCTTCGAACAGCTGCGCATCGAAGTGCTCTGCGCGCCGCGCGAGCAAGCCGCGCTGCGCGACGGCATACTCGAAATGCGTCACAAAATGCTGGAAGCCCACCCCAACAAAAGCGCGCTGTTCGACCTCAAGCACGATCACGGCGGCATCATTGATGTCGAATTCATGGTGCAGTATCTGGTGCTGGGCCATGCCCGCGATCATCATGAGCTGACCGCCAATGCCGGCAACCTGGCGCTGCTGAAAACCGCCGCGGAACTCGACCTGATCAGCGACGAAGAGGCGGAATCGACGCGCAAGGCATACCGGCAATTTCGCGCCCTGCAGCACCAGTTACGGCTGTCCGGCGAACGTTATGCACGGGTGGAAGCACAGGACGTCGCAGTGGCAACCACGGCAGTGAACCGGCTATGGGAATCGCTGCTGGGCGCAGCGAAGTAAGACAACTGAGGCGGTTAAACCACGACTGCGCGCAGGTGCGGTGCGAGGTCGATCAGTTTGTAAACTTCGATATTACCCTTGCCCTTGCCGACAACATTAATGGGGCCTTCAAACTCGAACTGGTGGCGGGAACGTCTGTAGGTCGTCACATCCACCAGAATGATCCCGGAACGCGCCTCATCGGTGATGCGGCTGGCCACGTTGACCGTGTCGCCCCACAGGTCATAAATGAACTTGCGGGTACCGATAACGCCGGCAACCACCGGGCCTGAAGCGATGCCGATATGGATGGACAGGCTCATGCCCTTCTCTTTCGACAGCGTATCCATGTATTGACGCATTTCCAGCGCCAGCTTGAGTGAGGCTGATGTGTAATCGCGGGCATCGACGGCGAAATCAACGCCGTCATGCTCCAGCAGTCCGCCCGCGACAAGATAGGCATCGCCAATGGTTTTGATCTTTTCGAGCCGGTGGAACTCCGCCATCGAATCAAACTTGGAGAAAATCGTGTTCAGCAGTTCGACCATCGCCTTTGGCGGAAGCTCTTCCGACAACCGCGTGAAGTCGATAATGTCGGCAAACATCACTGTCACGTCGGCAAAACCGTCGGCGATAATTCCCTGCGAATCCTTGAGTCGACGCGCGATGGGCGCCGGCAAGATGTTCAGC
>JBILYA010000228.1:0-4261 GCA_044378065.1 Burkholderiales bacterium
GCACGGTGCGTGTCGACTCATCCACCGCGGGCTCTATGGCGTAAATCGATCCGTTGAAGGACTCGCCGGGATAAGCATCCACATTGATGACCAGTGGCTGACCAGTACGAATGCGCCGCAGATAAGCTTCCGGCACCCTGAAATCCAGCTTCAATACACCAATGCCTTCCAGCCGTGCAATATCCTGACCGGCCTTGGCATAGGCGCCGGGGCTGACCTGACGCAGGCCGGTCACACCTTCAAACGGCGCAAGAATCGTGCTTTTCGCCAGCTTGGCCTTGATCTCTGCTTCGCGGGCAAGGGATTGGTTGAGATTTTCACGGATCTCATCCATCGCCTGGGCGCTGATGAAATTTTTGGCCAGCAACTCTTCCGAGCGTTTGAGACGGCTGCGGTTCAGATTGGCTGCGGCAACCGCGGATTTAAGTTGCGCCTCCACCTCTGATGCATCCAGTGAGACCAGCTTGTCGCCCTTGCGAACCAGTTGGCCTTCCTGAAAATGAAAAGCCTCAATGCGCCCGTCGACCTCGGGACGGATCATCACCGACTCATTGGCGAGGAGCGTGCCCACTGCCGTAACACCATCGGTCACCGTACCGCGGCCGACGGCAGCGGCCTTTACCGGCAGTGCACGCGCAGGGCCGGCCCCGGGTTTCCCGGCGGGAGCAGACTGCGGCTTGGAGAAATGTTTCCAGGTGAATCCGGCGCCGGCCAGCAGCGCGACGGCGAGAATCAGGTATGCAATGCGTTTCATGGGGAGTCGACGGAGGGCAACGACATAATGACAACAGCAGGAAAGATCAGTTTACCGCTTCGTCCCCGCCCTGTCAGAAGGAAACGCCCGACAACCACCTTTGGCGCAGAAATGTCCGATCAACCCGGCAGGTGATCGGCAATCCAGTCCGCCACAAAATCCACGCCGACCTGGCGGTTATCCACATGGGCGTGCTCGGAACCGCCGTCTTCCGCGGTGAACACCCGCAGTGTCTTGCGTTGGGAGCCAATGGCGTCGTAGAGCTTCTGCGCGTTTTCCGCCGGCACCACCCGGTCATTGGCGCCGTGCGTCACCAGGAAAGGCATGGTGATCTGGTGCGCAACCTCCTGCAGGCGGAACCGTTTTGCCACTTCAATGCCGCCGTCTGCATCCGCTGCACCAACGACCCACTGGAACTGGAAGTTGGACTGCGCCACCTTGTTGCCCTCGGCCTGCGCCTTTTCCTTGATGCGCTGCTGCCATCCGGCAAGATTCCAATGCAGTGCAGTCATCGCCACGCCGGCGGCATAACGTTTTTCGAACGCGGCGATCCGCGCCGAGTAATAACCGCCGAAGCTGTAGCCCATGATCACGACACGCGCCGAATCGACATCGGCGCGCTGCGCCACATAGTCGTAAGCCGCCTTGCCGGGCACTTCGTAATCGTAACGACTGTGGATGCCGCGGAAACGCAGCGTTTCTCCCTGCCCCGGGCCGTCGATGGCCAGTGTGTGCATGCCGCGCTTCGCGAATTCCAGACCGGCGAAGATGATGCTCATCTCCTTGCAGTTATCCATGCCGTTGAAAATCACCACGGTCGGCGCACGCAAGGACACACCCGGCGCCTTCATGAACAAAGCGGGCAGCGTGGTGCCTTCATACGGCACCTCGACGAATTCAATTTCGGAATGACGGCGCGTCAGCCCTTCACGGAAGCAGCGATAAGCCTTGCGTCCCACGGCGGCCTTGGCTTCGCCCGGCGGAATAAAACGCTCCCCCGTGTAGTAATAGTTGCCGGCACGCAAATAGAAGTTACCGGCGCTGCGGTCATGCCCGCGCGCCGCTTCGGTATCCGCGGTTTTTTCGACCTGCGCCGCCATCGCGCACCACTCCTGCTGCCACGCGTCGGGCTCGCCTTGCCTTGTCTTCAGTTTTTCGGCGATGCGATCAATCTCGTCCATCGCCACCACACCATAGGGCGCCATGCCCTTGCATGCCAGTGCGGCATTGGACCACAGGAAATTACCGGGGAAATGATCAATCCAGAAACCGCGCGTGCTCATCAAACACCTCCCGCCTGAACAACAATGATGAACGGCGACGCGTCGCGCGCATCGCCGGTGTTTTTAATATTGTTATTGAATTTACTGCTGTTGCTGCTGGGACTGCTGTTCACGCTCGGCGATATCGCGGCGCACCTGGTCCATGTCCAGCGCCTTCGCCTGCTCCAGAACACTGTCCAGCCCCGAGGCCGGCAACGCACCGGCCTGCTGGAACAATACGATCTGCTCCCGGAACAGCATGAGGGTCGGAATCGAGCGAATGCCGAAATGACCGGACAGCGCCTGCTCATCGTCGGAATTGACCTTGGCGAACACCACATCCGGATGTTTTTCCGCAGCCGCCTCGAAAACCGGCGCGAAACTCTTGCAGGGGCCGCACCACGGCGCCCAGAAATCAATGATCACCATCTTGTTGCCGGTGACCGTGGCTTCAAAATTCTCTTGGGTGAGTTCGAGGACAGCCATCATTACGCTCCGCAGTTTGTGAACCGCGATAATGGCATAAAACCGCCGGCCTCAGGCGCCGCCGCTGGCGCTCTCCGCGCTCTGCTGCAGCAGGTTGAGCAGCGCCGCTGCCTTGTCGAAAGTCTCCTGGTATTCGGCGTCGCGTTGGGAGTCGGCAACGATGCCGCCGCCCGCCCAGAATCGCACGATGCCGCGCGAATGCACCAGGGTGCGAATGGCGATATTGGTATCCATGTCTCCGTCGTAACCGATGTAACCGATGGCGCCGCAATACACACCGCGGCGGTGCGGCTCCAGTTCCTCGATGATCTGCATGGCGCGGGTTTTCGGTGCGCCGGTGATCGAGCCGCCGGGGAAGGCGCCACGCAGCAGTTCGATGGCGTCGCGGCCTTCGGCAAGACGTCCGGTCACCGTGCTGACCAGATGATGCACCGTGGCAAAACTCTCCACCTCGAACAGCCGCGGCACCTTTACCGAACCGATGGCGCAGTTCTTCGACAAATCGTTGCGCAGCAAATCCACAATCATCAGGTTCTCGGCACGATCCTTCTCGCTCGCCACCAGTTCGGCAATGCGTTCGGCATCGAGCTTCGCGTGGCCGGCGCGCGGCCGCGTGCCTTTGATCGGCTTGGTTTCCACCTGGCCATTGGCCACCTGCAGGAAGCGCTCCGGCGATGCCGACAGAATCTGCGCGTAGGGCGTATTCAGGTAAGCCGAGTACGGCGCCGGATTGATCAGCCGCAGCCGCTGATAGGCGAGCCACGGGTCACCGCTGGCATGCGCGGTGAAGCGCTGCGCCAGATTGACCTGGTAACAATCACCGGCACGGATGTAATCGAGGATGTGGTCGAAAGCGTGGCCGTAACCCTTGGGCGTGAAATTGGAAGTCACCGGTGATGTGACGCGGAAAGGCGCACGCTGCCGTTCCGGCGATGCCGCGGTAAACAGCTGCACCAGCCCATCCCATTTGCGATCGGTATCGGGATCACGCCCCTGCCCGACCAGCCAGGCACGCTGCTCCAAGTGATCGACCACCACGGCCCAGTCGTAGATGCCGACAGCCATATCCGGAATGCGTTCGCTGTCGCGTGCGCGCGCCGGCAGACGCTCCAGACGGCGCGCGAGGTCATAACCGAAATAGCCGATCGCACCCCCTGCAAATGGCAACTCGCCGCGACAGGAAGGATCAATAGCCAGCTGATCACGCAGCAGTTCGAAGGGATCGTCTCGCGAGAGTTCACTGGTCTCGCCGTGCACTTCGGTCAGACCGCCGCGCGTCACCAGACGTACATGCGGTTCGGCGGCAATGATGTCGTAACGCGCCTGCCCCGGATAGTGCAGCCCGCTGTCGAGAAACACCGCCCAAGGCCGGTCAGCAACCGCCTCAAACAGTGAGGCGCTGTCAGGACGGTAGGGCAGTTCAGTCAGCAGCTGGATCGTCATTTCGGCAAATTAGAGCATATGCGGCCATGCGCCGGGCAGGATGCAGCCGGTGACACGGAACCGCAATCCCGGGGTCACATAGCGGAAACAAATGCTGATTAACCTTATAGCCGTAAAATCGAAAAGCAATCATATACTTTGCTCAACACACTCACAAATCGCGTTAATGAGAGCGTTTTCAACGCGCTGTATGCCCGTTCGCTGATTTACAACACTTGCTGGGAAGATCCGGCGGTGGACCGCCAGGCCCTGAACATCAGCGGCGACGATACGATTCTGGTCATCACCAGCGCTGGCTGCAATGCACTCGATTATG
>JBILYA010000432.1:0-3722 GCA_044378065.1 Burkholderiales bacterium
TTCCTTGCGTTCCGGCGACAGCATGCCGGTCAGCGCAGCTTTGATCTCGTCGACTGCGTCGTAAATGATGTTGTAGTAACGGATATCGACGCCACTGCTCTCTGCGAGCTTGCGTGCGGCCGCATCGGCGCGGGCATTAAAGCCGATAACGACAGCTTTGGAGGCCAGAGCCAGATTGATGTCGGACTCGGTAATGCCGCCGATAGCCGCATGCACGATGTTGACTTTGACCTCTTCCGTCGACAGTTTGCCCAGCGCGTGGGTCAGACCCTCGTAAGAGCCCTGCACGTCGGCCTTGATGATCAGGGACAGCGTTTTGACTTCCCCTTCGCCCATCTGCTCGAACATGTTCTCGAGTTTTGCAGCCTGCTGCTTGGCCAGTTTCACATCGCGATATTTGCCCTGACGGAACAACGCGATTTCGCGCGCTTTGCGTTCGTCACCCAGGACCATCACTTCAGCACCGGCCGCCGGCACATCGGACAGGCCGAGGATTTCAACCGGAATCGAGGGGCCTGCGGAATCAATGGCATCGCCTGCTTCGTTGAGCATGGCGCGTACACGGCCGAACACTGCGCCGGCAAGAACGATATCGCCGCGCTTCAGTGTGCCGGATTGAACCAGAATCGTCGCCACCGGACCGCGTCCCTTATCGAGCCGAGATTCAACAACGATGCCTTTGGCCGGCGCATCTTTCGGTGCGCGCAATTCCAGAACTTCGGCCTGCAGCAGAATGCGTTCGAGCAGGCTGTCGATGCCTTGCCCGGTGCGTGCGGAAACCTCGACGAACATGGTGTCGCCGCCCCACTCTTCAGGCACGACTTCCTGCGCGGACAGATCCTGCTTGACGCGCTCAGCATTGGCTTCCGGCTTGTCGATTTTATTCAGCGCCACGATCAGCGGCACTTTGGCTGCCTTGGCATGGTGAATCGCCTCGGCCGTCTGCGGCATCACGCCGTCATCGGCAGCCACCACCAGAATCACCAGATCGGTGACTTTTGCGCCGCGGGCACGCATTGCCGTAAAAGCTTCGTGGCCGGGGGTGTCAAGGAACGTGATCATGCCGCGAGGCGTTTCCACGTGATAAGCGCCGATGTGCTGGGTAATGCCGCCGGCTTCCCCGCTCGCCACTTTGGTGCGGCGGATGTAATCGAGCAGCGAGGTTTTGCCGTGGTCGACGTGCCCCATGACCGTCACTACCGGAGCACGCGGCTCGGCTATGACTTCAACCTTTGTGCTGGATTCCTCAAGGTAGGCGTCCGGCTCATCGAGCTTGGCACGCTTACCGACGTGTCCCATTTCCTCGACGAGGATGATCGCCGTGTCCTGATCCAGAACCTGGTTGATCGTAGCCATCGTGCCCAGCTTCATCAGGGTCTTGATGACTTCAGCTGCCTTGACCGACATCTTGTGCGCCAGATCGGCAACGGTGATCGTTTCAGGTATCAGTACATCTTTCACCAGCGGTTCGGTCGGCGCAGTAAAGCCGTGCTGCTGATCGCCATCCTGCTTGTGCGAGGTGCGGTGAACCTTGCGATCGCGCCAGCCCAGTCCGCCTGTCGCATCGCCACGCGTCTTGATCGTGCGCTTGCGGGCCGTGGGATCCTGCCAGACCACCTGCTTCGCAGGTTTCTTGGCGCCTTTTTTAGCTTTGTCCCCAGCGTCACCGGTGGGCGCCGCTGGTTTATGAATCGTTCCTTCAACAACGACCGACGGATCAACCGCTGCCGCAGTTGCAGCAGGCGCAGCAGGCGGTTCCGCAGCGACCGCATCAGCGGCCTTGGCGGCCACTTCGGCATCCGCCTCTTTTTTGCGTTTTTTGGCGACGTCTTCAGCCTGACGGGCAGCCAGTTCAGCCTGTTTGCGGGCTTCCTCTTCGCGAACCGCCAGTTCAGCGGCATCGATAATCGGTTTCGGTGCTTCCTCGACCTTTTCCGGTTCGGGCGTATCACGTTTGATCAGTACTCGTTTCTTGCGCACCTCGACCTGGATCGTGCGCGCCTTACCGGTCGTTGCATCCGCTTTCTTGATCTCGGTGGTCTGACGTCGGGTCAGCGTGATTTTCTGCTTGGCTTCCTTGCCGCCATGCGCTTCGCGCAGGTGATCGAGCAGCTGGGTCTTGTCCTTTTCGGTAAGGTCTGCATCTTCGGTCAGCGCTTTTTTTACGCCGGCGGCCTGCAACTGCTCGAGGAGCAGTTCAGGCTGTACGCCAAGTTCCTTGGCAAATTCTTTGACTTTGATCTGGGCCATAGCCGGTTACTTTTCTTTTCTGCGATATCAGGCGTTGGTTTCGGCGAACCACGGCGCACGGGCGGCCATGATCAGGGCTTTGGCGCGCTCCGCTTCGATTTCGGTCAGCTCGATGAGATCGTCAGTTGCAAAATCGGCGAGATCTTCCTGGGTCGCGATGCCCTTCGATGCCAGAAGGCGTGCGGTATCGTGATCCATCCCTTCGACCTTCATCAGGTCCTCGATGTCGTGCTCGACTTTTTCTTCGCTGGCGATGGCTTGGGTCAGCAGCGCATTGCGCGCGCGGCTGCGCAGTTCGTTCACAGTCGCCTCATCGAACGATTCGATTTCCAGCATTTCAGTCAACGGGACGTAAGCCACTTCTTCGAGCGTGGCAAAACCTTCCTGAACGAGGATGTCCGCAACCTCTTCATCGACGTCCAGCTTTTCCATAAACTCGGCGCGCGTCTTCGAGGTTTCTTCCTCGCTCTTCTTCTGCGCGTCGGTCTCGGTCATCAGGTTGAGTTCCCAGCCGGTCAGCTCCGCAGCCAGTCGCACGTTTTGGCCGTTACGGCCGATTGCCTGTGCGAGATTTTCCTCGTCAACAACGATGTCCATGCTGTGTTTTTCTTCGTCAACAACGATGCTGCTGACTTCAGCGGGCGCCAGTGCATTAATAACGAACTGCGCGGGGTCTGTATTCCACAGCACGATATCGACACGTTCCTGAGCCAACTCGGCAGTTACAGCTTGCACACGAGAACCGCGCATGCCGACGCAGGTTCCGATAGGATCGATGCGCGCATCCTTGGAATGCACGGCTATTTTGGCGCGCGACCCCGGATCACGGGCAGCGCCCTTGATCTCGAGCAGGCCTTCTTCGATCTCGGGGACTTCGAGTTCAAACAGCTTGGCGATGAATTCGGGCGCGGTGCGCGACAACATCAGGTGCGGACCACGGGCCATGCGATCGACTTTCCAGACATAAGCACGTACGCGGTCGCCGAGACGCAGATTCTCTTTCGGGATCATCTGGTCGCGCGGCAGCATGGCTTCAAGGCGTCCGGATTCGACGATGGCATTGCCGCGCTCCATGCGCTTGATGACGCCGGTGACGAGGTGTTCTTTACGGGCCAGGAAGTCATTGAGAATCTGCTCGCGCTCGGCATCGCGGATCTTTTGCACGATGACCTGCTTGGCAGTCTGAGCGCCGATACGACCGACTTCCATGCCTTCCAGCGGTTCTTCGATGAATTCACCGATCTGGGCTTCAGAGTCTTCTTCCTGCGCCTCGTGCAGCTTGTATTGGCGTGAAGGAACTTCGATTTCTTCGTTCTTCACGATCTCCCAGCGGCGGAAGAAAGAAAATTCGCCGGTCGCACGATCCACCGAGGCGCGAACTTCGACGTCCTCAGTGAATTTCTTTTTGGCTGCAGAAGCCAGAGCGAGTTCGAGCGCGCCGAACACAATTTCCTTGTCGACGTTCTTTTCGC
>JBILYA010000230.1:0-4255 GCA_044378065.1 Burkholderiales bacterium
CGGATACCAGCAGCTTGCTGAAATTGGCCGAACTGCCGGCGTTGATGTCGAAGGTCATCGAAGTAAAGCGTTCCTTGACGTCCGCGGAGTCCAGCGCCTTGTTGATGGTCTTATTCAGCACGGCTGAGACCTCCTTCGGCAGACCTGCGGGGCCGAGCATGCCGTACCACTGGAAGGATACGAAGTCCTTCACGCCAGATTCCACGAAGGTTTGCACGCCCGGCAGCAGGGGGTGCCGTTGTGCGCTGGTGATCGCCAGCACTTTCAACCGACCGGCCTTGACGTGCGGCAGCGCCGCCGGAACCGCGTTCATCACCAGCGGAATCTGACCGGCGGCAGCGTCAGCCAGCGAAGGGCCGCCGCCTTTGTACGGGACATGGTTCAGCGTAAGCCCCGATTTAAGGCGCAGCCATTCGTAAACCAGATGCGGGCCGCTGGCCAGCCCGCTGGAGCCCATCGCCAGTTTTTCGGTTTGCGCGCGCGGCATCGCCAGCAGTTCTTTGAAAGTGTTGGCGCTGAATTTCGGGTGGGCGAGCAGGGCCTGCGGTGATGTGGCGACGAGGTTCAGGGGCGTGAAATCCTTGATTGCGTCGTATTGCTGCCTGGAATACACCAGCGAATTGATGGTGTGGGGCGCATCCGCCAGCAGTATGGTGTAGCCGTCGGCCGGAGCACGGGACGCGATCAGCGTGCCGATCAGTCCGGTGGCGCCGGGCCGGTTGTCGATGACAAAAGTCTGGCCCAGATATTCCGTGAGCTTGTTGCCGATGGCGCGGCCGGTGATGTCGGAGCCGCCGCCCGGCGGATAGGGTACGATCATGCGCACCGGGCGCGACGGGTAAACGCTCTCGGCGGCGTGCAGGGTCAGCGGCAGCACGGCGACGGTTGCGGCAATCACGGACATCAGGCGGCGCATGGCGGAGGCTCCTTTAACGGTAAACTGCTGGGTCTCCGGCAATACTTCGGGAATCGATGTCCCGCAAGACGGCTGCCGGTCACATGAACATGGATTCAGAGTATCAGCAAGCACCGGCCTGCGGAAGCGGCCGGACCGGAAAGGACATCGATGGCTGCTGCAAACGAAGTGAACTGGGCGAAACTGCGCGGGGAATTCCCTGCGCTGGCCAACTGGACTTATCTGGATACGGCGCGCAAGACGGTGCCGCCGCGCTGCCAGGAAACGGCGATGCGGGATTACTGGAATGACATCGTCGAGACGGCAGGTGCCGAGGCCTGGTCGGCGGTGAACGTCGCCGAAACCCGTTCTGCGATGGCGGCATTGCTCGGCGCCAAACCGGCCGAGATTGCCTTCACCAAGAACACCACCGAAGGGCTCAACATTGCCGCGCATGCCTTTGATCTGCGGCCCGGCGACAACATCGTGCTGACCGACATGGAGCATGTCGCCAACGTCTGGGTCTGGCAGCACTGGGTGGCAAAGGGCGTCAAGATCCGCTTCGCGAAGAACCGTGACGGTTGTCTGCCGCTGGAAGCCTTTCTTGAGCAGATGGATAACCGTACGCGCGTGGTATCCACAGCCTACATCACGTACGGCAACGGTTATCGTGTCGACATTCCGGCGCTCGGTAAGGCCTGCCGCGAGTTTGGCGCACGGCTGGTGGTCGACGGCGTGCAGGCGGCCGGTGTGCTGGCTGTGCCGCTGGCGGGGCTGGGTGCCGATCTGGTGGCGATCGGCGGGCACAAGAACCTGTTCGGCCTGACCGGAACCGGCTTGCTGTATTGCAGTGAGGAACTGATCAACGAAGTGAAGACGCCGTTCCTGAAGGCGCCGGTGGCGCCCGGTTCGGCGAAGGCCAGCGCACATCTGAAAAGCCAGTTCGACTATGTGCGCACGGCGCACCGCTTCGAGGGCGGCAATCCCAACTTTCTCGGTTTGCACGTTCTGCGGCGCAGCGCGGCTTTCATTGCGGGAATCGGCCTGCCGGCGATCGAAGCGCGCGTCCGGGATTTGACGACGCAATGCATGGCGATGATCCGGTCAGCCGGATTAACCACGCTGACCCCGGAGCCCTGGGCGGAGCGCGCGCAGATCGTCAGCGTTCCCGTGCCTGATGCGGGAGCCCTGATGGATCGCCTGCGCGAAAAGCACCGCGTCATCGTCAACGTCAAAGACGGTGCGCTGCGCATCTCGATGGGTTTTTCGAATAACGAGGAAGATCTGGAACGTGCTGTGGCCGCCATCCGGCAGGAACTGGCAGCCTGACGGATACGGACTTATTTTTCGGCGATCACCGGCGGCGCCGGCGCCTTGCGGAACTCGATATCGCCGTACCAGGCGTGCACATTGTCGCCGGTGTTGTCGGTGTCGGTCATGATACCGATGGCAGTGATGCGTCCCGGCTCCTCGCCGAAGGCGCGGCGGTAGTCCTCGATGATGTTGCGTGTTACTTCCTGCCACTTGCCGATGCGGTCGCGCCCTGATTCGGCGACGATCATCTTGATGCGGGAGGTATGCCGGTTATCGATGACGGTGTTCAGCGGCGCGCGGTTCTCCCAGATGTACATCAGTGTGGCGTAAGGCATCTGCTGTCCGGTCAGCAGTCGCACGTTGTCGAAAAATATGCGGTCCTGCATATTGAGTCTGTCGAGGTCGCCGTCAAAGCTGACGACCAGCCTGACCGGTGAATCCTCAAGGTGTTTCTGGGTGTTGTCGGCTTTCTGGATCAGTTCATCCGCTTTCCAGTGCCAGTGCAGCACCGGATAGCTGCGCGGATCCAGTTTCAGGGGATGGATCAGTCCGGAGGCAGATGATTCGGCGCGCGCCCTGACCACGGTGCGCCCCTGTTCATTGACAAGGCGGTAAGCGGTCGAACGCTTGAAGCGCGACAGCGTCCACGGCTGCCAACCCGGTGGCAGCCCTTCGCCTTCCGGATGTCCGGAAAAACTGCGGACCTGCGGCAGTGCCACGGTTTCCGGAGCTTCCTGCACCGATGCGCAACCGGCGCTGAGCAACAACACAGCCGCAATGGCTGCGTTTCTGATTCTGTTCATCTTCCCCCTCCGGGCGTGCGCATGGATGCGCATCTGGATGTCGATGTCCTTGAGGCCGTATCTTAAGTTAAACCCGCGCCGGGTACATCAGGGATTGTTGGCGACCTGGGCGGGAGCGAGAGGCGGATTTTTCGAGAAATAGCGCTTGATGCCGGCGAAAATCGCGTCGGCCATCCGGTTCTGGTGCACGGGGTCGCGCAATTTGCGCTCCTCATCGGGGTTGCTGATGAAGGCTGTCTCGATCAGGATCGACGGGATGTCCGGCGCCTTCAGCACGGCAAAACCGGCCTGTTCGACATAGTTCTTGTGCAGGCGGTTGATGCCGCCCATTTCCTGCAGCACGGCCTTGCCCAGCTTCAGGCTGTCATTGATGGATGCGGTCTGCGACAGGTCGAGCAGTGTCTGCTTCAGATAGGGGTCTTTGATGCCGAGGTTGACGCCGCCGATCAGGTCGGCGTCGTTTTCCTGCTTGGCCAGCCATCGCGCAGCAACCGAGGTGGCGCCGCGCTCCGACAGCGCGAATACCGAGGATCCGTTGGCTGAAGGTTTGACAAAGGCATCGGCGTGTATCGATAAAAACAGGTCGGCGCGCACGCGCCGCGCTTTTTCCACGCGCATGTGCAATGGAATGAAAAAGTCGCCGTCGCGGGTCAGTACCGCACGCATATTCGGCTCGGTTTCGATGCGTTCCTTCAGTTTTTGCGCGATCGACAGCGTGACGTTTTTTTCCAGCGTACCGGCCCGACCACGGGCACCCGGATCTTCGCCGCCGTGGCCGGCGTCGATGACGATGGTGATCAGCCGTTCCGAAGCCGGGCGTGCGGGACGCGCCGCGGGTTTGGCGGCCGGCGGCTCGCTTTTGGCAACGACCGGCGGCGGGCCGACTTCAGGTGCTGAAAGCGCCGGCGATGGTGTCAGGACCGGTCCTGGTGCCGGTGCTGCGGCAGGTGTTTCCGGCTCGCCCGCTTCGCGACGCTTGAGGAAGGCCAGCAGGGGGTCGGGCGGCGTCAGCGGGTAGATGTCGAGTACCAGCCGGTGGCCATAACCGGCAATCGGTGCCAGCGCAAACGCTTCGGGTTTGACCTTGGCCTTGAGGTCGAATACGAGGCGGATGGTGCCCGGCTTGAAGCGGCCGGCACGCACGCCTTTGATATAGGGGTCCTCGGCGCTGATTTTACCGGCGATGTCGGTCAGCGCGGCATTGAGCGCGACATCCTCCAGATCGAGTACCAGACGGTCGGGG
>JBILYA010000229.1:0-4255 GCA_044378065.1 Burkholderiales bacterium
CTGCGTATCCATTCATTCTGCTGCGGCGTGAATTCGCTCCGCCGCAGAAATCGAATCCCCTCCCGTTCCATACCGGGGAGGATTTCCTCGTTGAGCAGCTGATACTGACGCGCCACCATTTCGTGCGCTTCGCGCGATACCTGGCGATAAACCAGCTCGGCGCGCATCTGGTCGGAACCGACCGGTGCAGTGCCCGCCTCGATTTCGGCATGCAGACCGGCGACGCGGACTTCGAAAAATTCATCCAGATTGCTGCTGACAATGCACAGGAAGCGCAGACGTTCGAGCAGCGGGTGTTCGCGGTTTTCCGCCTGGGCCAATACGCGGCGGTTGAACGACAACAGACCGAGTTCACGGTTGAGATAAAACTCGGGGTCGAATCCGGTTTTACCCGGTTTACGCCGGGGGCGCGAGGAAGCATTCACGGAATTCGCCCCCTGCCAAAATCATCAGGGCTTGGGCGGGACGTATCCCACTGCAGCATCGGCACCTTCGCCGAAAAAGTGCCGGTCCATCTGTTGCGCAAGATAATCACGGGCTTTTTTATCCGCCAGGTTCAGCCGGTTTTCATTGACCAGCATCTTTTGCTGCTCAAGCCAGTTTTTCCAGGCTTCTTTCGACACGTTTTCAAACACGCGCCGCCCCAGGTCGCCGGGATAGGGCGGAAAATCCAGCCCTTCCGCTTCCCGCTTCAATTTCACACACATTACCTGACGCGCCATCTTAAGCTCCCATCATAATTCTTTAATGTTACGGAATTGTTGCGGTAGATCACTGCCCGGAATTAACCGGACCGGTTACAACCGCTTGGTCAGCACCACCGAACGGCGGTGGTAGTTGTAGAGTTCCTTCTTTTTCTGCGGCAATGCGCTGACGCCGGTTTCGACAAAGCCACGCTCGACAAACCAGTGCTCGGCGCGGGTGGTCAGCACGAACAGCTGCTTCAGCCGCAATCCCTTGGCACGCTTTTCAATGGCCTCCATCAGCCGCTCACCGGCACCGCGGCCGCGGAAATCCGGATGCACGGCCAGACCGGCCAGTTCACCCGCCCGCTCATCCGAAAACGGATACAGGGCTGCGCACCCAATGATCATGCGATCGTGTTCGAGCACCCAGAAACGGTCGATTTCCATTTCCAGCAGATCGCGACTGCGCTTGACCAGGATGCCGTCCGCCTCCAGCGGTTCCAGCAGACCCAGAATGCCGCCGATGTCGTCGATCTTGGCATGGCGCAGCGTTTCAATCGGGTCCGGCGTCAGCAACGTGCCGACGCCCTTGTGCGTAAACAGCTCCAGCAGCAGGCTGTCGTCGAGATGCCCGGAAATCAGGTGCGCACGCCCGACACCCTGCTCGCAGGCGCGCACCGCCGCCGGCAGGTAGGACTGCATTTCCTCGGACTGCACCCGACCCTTCGACAACAGACCCTGCGCCTGACGTACAGTGAGTTCGCGCAGCAGTTCGCCTCGGCTGCCGGCAACGCCGGCGGATTCCATCAGGAAAATCAGCTTGTCGGCTTTCAGCGCCACAGCAGTTGCAGCAGCCACATCACCCAGTGCCAGATTGAACACTTCACCGGTCGGCGAATAACCCAGCGGCGGCACCACCACCAGATCGTCATCCTTCAGCCGGCGCTCGATGGCGACCGCATCAATCTTGCGCACTTCGCCGGTATGCATCAGGTCAACGCCGTCAACGACGCCGATCGGCCGCGCGGTAACGAAGTTGCCGCCGGCGACACGGATATGCGCTCCGGCCATCGGTGAATTGGGCAGCCCCATCGACAACAACGCCTCAATCTGCACGCGCAGCTTGCCGGCGACTTCCATCGCCGCTTCCAGCGCGGGATCATCGGTGATGCGCAGTTTGCCGGCAAAACGGCTGCGCACTTTCTGCGCCTTGAGCTTGGCCTCGATCTGCGGCCGCGAACCATGAACCAGCACCAGCTTGACCCCGAGCGCTGCGAGCAGGTTCAGGTCGTGTGTCAGATGAAAAAAACGGCCGTCGGCCACCACTTCGCCGCCGAAGGCAATGACAAACACCTTGCCGCGGAAAGCGTGGATGTACGGCGCGACCGACTGGAACCAGTCGATGAACCGGTCCTGTGCGGACAGCCGGGGGCGCGCAGCCTGCCGTTTGTCGGCATCCTGCCGGGCCTGAGTCTGTTTTTTCTGGGTGGAAATGGAAGTCTCCCCTTGCAGCTTCTTCAAATCAGCAACGCCTGATCCAATCGATGGTATGCGGTTTCCCGATGCGCGGAAAGCTGCATGCTAAAAATCACCCCATAACGCCTGCATCGCCGCCAGCAGTGCAACGGCGGCGGTTTCGGTACGCAACACTCGCGGTCCGAGCCGCAGCGGCTGGAAGCCGAACCGCTGGGCATCCGCTGCTTCGCTCGATGTAAATCCGCCTTCCGGTCCGGCGAGCACGGTCACCATGCCCGCGGGCCGCTGCAGTTCACGCAATACCGCGGGCCCGTCCGGCGCGAGCAGCAGTCGCGTACCGCCCGCCGCCGCGGCCTCATCCAGCCAGTCGCGCAGCGACAACAGCGGTTTGACCACCGGCACACGGTTGCGTCCGCATTGCTCGCAGGATGCGGCGACCACGCCCTGCCAGTGCGCCACCCGCTTGGCGGCGCGCTCACCCGACAGCCGCACCACGCAGCGCTCCGCCATCAGCGGCTGAATGGCGCTGATGCCCAGTTCGACCGCTTTCTGGATGGTGTAGTCCATGCGCTCGCCACTCGACACCGCCTGCGCCAGCGTCAGCTGCAGGGGTGACTCACGGTCTTCTTCGCGGCGGGCCTTCAGCTGCACGCTGACATCGCCGCGGGCGCATTTGCTGATCACGGCATCCCAGGCATTGCCCTGTCCGTCGAACAGCGTCACCGCGTCGCCCGGCGCCAGACGCAGCACATGGGCCACGTGATGCGCTTTGGCGACCGGCAACTGGCACAGGCCGTGGTCCGGGATCGGGTCCGGAAAGTATATTCTAGTCAATGGGTTAGCACGTCTTTTCGAAAGCGGGATTATGCCATAGCGGTAACCGGTCTACGCTACTGGCGCAGGGGCGCGGGTATACAATTGCGCTCTTTTTCCGGGTGTACTGCGGCGCCTTTGCGCCATTGACCATCCGCTGGGGAGAATCTGCTTTGCGCATCGTCATCCTGGGAGCCGGTCAGGTCGGCAGCTCCGTCGCCGAGAATCTGGTGTCCGAGGCCAATGACATCACCGTCGTCGATACCGATGCCGGCCGCCTGCGCAAGCTGCAGGACCGCCTCGACCTGCGCACCGTTGTCGGCAACGCCGGGCACCCCGCAATCCTTGAGCGCGCCGGCGCGCGCGATGCCGACATGCTGCTGGCCGTGACCCAGAGCGACGAAACCAATCTCGTGGCCTGCAAGCTTGCCGCGACGATGTTCAACATTCCGACCAAGATCGCGCGCATCCGCGCAACCGATTATCTCTCGCATCCGGAAATGTTCACGCCGGAGAACTTCGCGGTTGATACCGTTATCTGTCCGGAACAGGTGCTGACTGATTACATCGCCAAGCTGATCGAATTCCCGGAATCGCTGCAGGTGCTGGAATTCGCGGAAGGCCGCGTCAGTTTGGTGGCGGTGCGCGCCTTTCACGGCGGTCCGCTGGTCGGCAAGGAATTGCAGACCATCCGCAAGCACCTGCCCAATCTCGACACGCGCGTGGCGGCGATTTTCCGCCAGGACAGCCCGATCATTCCCGATGCAACAACCGTGATCGAGGTCGGTGATGAAGTGTTCTTCATTGCCGCTACTGAAGACATCCGCGGCGTCATGCGCGAACTGCGGCGCATGGACAAACCGGTGAAGCGCGTGATGATCGGCGGCGGCGGCAACATCGGCCGGCGCCTGGCCAGTGCCATCGAAAGCCGTTACGACGTCAAGATCATCGAATACAGCAAACCCGCAGCGGAACGCCTCGCCGCCGATCTGGGCAAATCACTGGTTCTGGTCGGCGACGTCACCGACGAGGAACTGCTGCAGACCGAAAACATCGGCGACATGGACATCTACTGCGCGCTGACCAATGACGACGAAAACAACATCATGTCGTCGCTGCTCGCCAAACGCATGGGCGCACGCCGCGTCGTCGCGCTGATCAACCGCGGCTCCTACGTCAATCTGGTGCAGGCCGGACAGATCGATATCGCGATCTCCCCGGCGCAGGCCACCATCGGCACCCTGCTCGCCCATGTGCGTCAGGGTGATTGCGTAGCGGTA
>JBILYA010000232.1:0-4249 GCA_044378065.1 Burkholderiales bacterium
GGACATGACGAGGTGTATGTCCACGCCAACGATGCGCAAACCGAACGCGGAGAGGCCCCGCTGGTTTTGCTTGAAGGTGCCAAGCCATGTTCAGCTTCAGTCAGCGTTGCGGAGTTGAAAACCTTGCTGACCGACGGCAAGGCACAGGTGATTGATTTCGCGACCAGCCTGCAATATCGCGAAGGCCATATTCCCGGTGCATGGCACGCGATCCGTTCACGGCTGGCGGCGCAGTTGCCGAAAGTGCCGGCGACGTCCTTGCTGGTGTTCACTGCTGTAGAAGAAGCGCTGGCGCGACTCGCGGCGACCGATGCCGCAACGCTGACCGCGACGCCGGTCAAGGTGCTCACAGGCGGCAACGCGGCATGGCGGGCATCAGGGGGCACAATCGAGACCGGCGATGACCGCATGACCGGCGCCGCCGAGGATTTGAGCTATCGTGCGCTGGACCGCAAGGAAAACGTCGAGCAGGCGATGCTCGACTATCTGAAGTGGGAGGTCGAACTGCTCGACGCCGTGGCGACCGATCCGGATTTCGGCTTCAAACGTTTTGCATAAAATAATCAATTAAATCAATCATTTATATGATAGTCCCGGTGCGGACTTTCGAGGAGCAGCAGTGATGAACAGCGACATCGATATTCTGATCAGTGAAGTAGGGCCGCGCGACGGTCTGCAGAACACCAAGGTGTTCATGACGACCGAATACAAAAAGAAATGGATCAGTGCCGCTGCGGCAGCCGGATTGCGCGAAATCGAAGTGTGTTCCTTTGTGCCGCCGAAGCTGATCCCGCAGATGGCCGATGCCGCTGAAGTCGTTGCGCATGCACTGACGATCCCCGGGCTGAATGTCGCGGCACTGGCGCCGAACTTCCGTGGTGCTCAGGGTGCGATGGCGGCTGGCGTGCACAAGCTGACGCTGACCATTTCGGTATCCAAGGCCCACAGCCTCGCCAATGTGCGGATGACGCCGGATGAAGCCATCGCCAGCGCCAAAAAAATCTGTGAATTCCGCGACAGCCTGCCCAAGGACAAACGCCCGATCATTGAATCCGGCCTGTCGACGGTATTCGGCTGCACGCTCGAAGGTGCGGTCAGTGAAGACGAGGTCGTGCGCATGGCCGTGGCTTCGGTCGAGGCCGGTTGTGACGAGGTCGGTCTGGCGGACACTACCGGTTACGCCAATCCGGAACAGATCCGCCGCGTGTTCAAGAAAGTACGCGCCGCCATCGGCGACAAACTCTCGGGCGCGCATCTGCACAACACCCGCGGGCTCGGCCTCGCCAATGTGGTCGCTGCGCTGGACGTCGGCGTAACCACCTTCGACAGCTCGCTCGGCGGCCTCGGTGGGTGCCCATTCGCGCCCGGCGCCTCCGGCAACATCGTCACTGAGGATCTGGTGTTCATGCTCGAAGCCATGGGGCTGCGCACCGGCATCAATATGGACAAGCTGCTGGCGATGCGCAGCATTCTCGAAGAAGGCATTCCCGGTGAACCGTTGTACGGTTATGTGCCACTGGCCGGCGTGACCAAAGGCTTTGTGCCGGCAACCCCGCAACAATAAGGAATACAACATGTCCCAAAGACTGCCGCTGCAAGGCATTCGCGTCATCGAGTTTTGCCATGTGGTCATGGGCCCGACCTGCGGGCTGGTGCTGGCCGATCTCGGCGCTGAAGTGATCAAGGTCGAACCGCTGGACGGCGACCACACGCGCAAGCTGACCGCTTCGGGTGCGGGCTTCTTCCCGACCTATAACCGCAATAAAAAAAGCATCGCGGTGGATCTGAAGTCGGAGCAAGGCCGAGAGCTGGTGCTGAAACTGATCGCCAGTGCCGATGTGCTCACCGAAAACTTCCGCACCGGCGCAATGGACAAGCTGGGTTTCGGTTACGACGCGTTGAAGAAGCTGAATCCGAAAATCATTTATTGCTCGCTAAAGGGATTCCTGCCCGGGCCTTATGAACATCGTACTGGCCTTGATGAGGTCGTGCAGATGATGGGCGGTCTCGCTTATATGACGGGCGGGCGTTTCGGCCCCTTGCGTGCCGGGGCGTCGGTGAACGACGTGATGGGCGGCGTGTTCGGTGCGGTGGCGATTCTGGCGGCGCTGAACCAGCGGCATGTCACCGGTGAAGGCCAGTATGTGCAAAGCGCGCTGTTTGAAAACAATGCCTTCCTGATGGGCCAGCACATGCTCGAAGGGTTTGCCACCGGCCAGCCGGTGAAACCGATGCCGGACCGCATCCGTGCCTGGGCGTTGTACGACAATTTCAAAACGAAGGAAGGCGAGCTGGTATTCGTCGGCGTCGTGACCGATACGCAGTGGAAAGTGTTCTGCGAATCGTTCGGTCTGACGGAGCTGTTCAACGATCCCGAGCTTAAAACTAATCCGCAACGCGTCGTGGCGCGGCCGCGCATTTTGCCCATCGTCAGCGAGATCTTCAAAGATGGGCAAACAGGAACTGATGGACCGCTGCGAAAAGCTGGGCCTGCCCTTTGCACCGATCGCCAAACCGGAAGATTTATTCGAGGATAAACACCTCAATGCCTCAGGCGGACTGACGCCGGTGACGCTGAACAACGGTGTCAAATCGAAGGTGCCGGTGTTGCCTATTGAAATGGATGGTCAGCGTTTCGGTACGCGGATCGACATCCCGCAGGTCGGCGAGCACACGCGCGACGTGCTGAAGTCCGTTGGTTACAGCGAGGCCGAGGTTGAAAAACTGGTTGGCGGAAATGTGGTGACCGCCCGCTGAACTCAGCAGCTCGCCATCACCTTGCCCCACTTCGGGTCCGGTTTCTGCTGTAAGGGTTTCGGCGCAGCATTCAGCGCCGCCCAGGTCGTCGAGGTGATATTGAGCAGCACCGGCTTGCCGAACTCGGCTTCGAGGATCGGCACCGCGTGGATCGCAAACCACAGGCCGCCGGGCAGGAGCAGGGCCTGTGCTTCCGGGGCGGCGGCGAGGGCGGCGCGTCCCAGTTCCAGCGCCAATTCATGATCGGCCAAGGGACTTGAGACCTTGTTCTGATCGAGATTGCGGCCCAAGGCGCGTAACGATACGACTTCGATGCCGGCCTCTTTCAGGTAATTCGACAGCGCGGTATTGACGGTTTCCGGCCAGCGCGTGGCCAGCGCCAGTTTGGTCACGCCGAAGTGCTGCAGCGTGGCGATATGTGCCTCAAGGTCGGTGTCGCAGGCAATGCCGGTGCGTTGCGCACCTTCATCAAGGATCTCACGCATTTTTTTGCGGCCCAGCACGGAAGCGACCGGCACGCCGCTCAGTGAGATGCGGTCGACGTTTTTCTTTTTGAGCATGTCGAAGGCGCGCCATAAGGCGGGCAGTTCGGTTTCGACGGCGGCGAGGCTGTATTCCTTGAGGTTCAGGCCTGTGGTCACCAGCATCATGCCATCCGGCGCGACGCGGTAGAACTGGTAGGCGTCCATGTCGGTGTAGAGGTGGGGGATGACATAGCCGAGGGTAAGCCAGGGGCTGACGATGCTCATGTTCGCGGGTCCGTTGGGCCGAAAAGCCGTCATTATCCATGACTTGCAGTTCCGTCACCGGCAGCCCCCTGTTTTCGGCTATCCTCGCGCTTTCCTTTTTTGATCCTTTTTCCGGAACTCCGCACCATGGCTCAGTACGTATTCACGATGAACCGGGTGGGCAAGATGGTGCCCCCCAAACGCCAAATCCTCAAAAACATCTCGCTGTCGTTTTTCCCCGGCGCCAAGATCGGTGTGCTCGGCGTCAACGGCTCGGGCAAATCCAGCCTGCTCAAGATCATGGCCGGCGTGGACAAGGAATATGACGGCGAAGCAACGCCGATGCCGAACCTGAACATCGGCTTCCTGCAGCAGGAGCCGCAGCTGAACCCCGAGCAGACCGTACGCGAAGCGGTGGAAGAAGGCCTCGGTGAAGTGTTCAACGCGCAGAAAAAGCTTGATGAGATTTATGCCGCTTACGCTGAGCCCGATGCGGATTTCGACAAACTCGCCGCCGAGCAGGCCAAGTACGAAGCGCTGCTGTCGAATGCCGGCTCCGATACCGAACACCAGTTGGAGATCGCCGCCGATGCGCTGCGCTTGCCGCCGTGGGACGCGAAGATCGACAAGCTGTCGGGTGGTGAGAAGCGCCGCGTCGCGCTGTGCCGTCTGCTGCTGTCCAAACCCGACATGCTGCTGCTCGACGAACCGACCAACCATATGGATGCGGAAAGCGTCGATTGGCTGGAGCAGTTCCTGCACCG
>JBILYA010000231.1:0-4249 GCA_044378065.1 Burkholderiales bacterium
CAGCCGGCGGCCGTTGCCGACGCCATCATCAGTTACATGAAACAGCTCGACGCATGAAGCTGTTCTGGTCGTCGCGCTCGCCCTTCGTACGCAAGGTCATGGTGTTCGCCCACGAGTGCGGACTGACCGGACGCATCGAATGCGCACGTACGCTGGTGGCGATGAACAAGCCGAACACCGATTTGCTGAAAATCAATCCCACCGGCAAGATTCCGACGCTGCTGCTCGATGATGGCAGCGCGCTGTATGACTCGACAGTGATCTGCGAATACCTCGACAGCCTGCATGTCGGCGCCAAGCTTTTCCCGGCATCGGGCGACGCACGCTGGACCGCGCTGCGCCGTCATGCCCTGGGCAACAACCTGCTCGACAACCTGATGCTGTGGCGCAATGAACAACTGCGACCGCAGACTCAGCAGTCGCCGGAAACCGTGGCGGCTTTTGAAACCAAGGTGCGCAATGCCGTGGCCGCGCTCGACCGCGAAGCCGATGACATCAGCAGCACTGCCGTCGGCATCGGCCATGTCGCCATCGCCTGCGCACTGTCTTACGCTGATTTCCGTTTTTCCCATCTGGGCTGGCGCACCGGTAACGAACGGGTTACCCGCTGGTTCGACAGCTTTGCGCAGCGCCCCTCGATGGTCAACACCGCACACGTCGACCAGTAGCCCTGAATCACGAGGAAATTACATGAACATAAAACTGGCCTTATTGCCGCTGCTGCTGACCGCGATCGCACTGCCGGCAACCGCACAACAACAATATCCGGCGCGAGCCATTCGCATGGTCGTCGGTTTTCCCGCCGGCGGACCGACTGACATCGTCGCGCGGCAGATGGCGCCGAAAATGTCCGAAGGCCTCGGTCAGCAGGTCATCGTCGACAACCGCGGCGGGGCCGGCGGCATGATTGCCACCGAACAGGTCGCCAAGGCCGCGCCCGACGGCTACACCATTCTGATGGGCACCATCGGCGGCGTTGCTGTGGCGATGAGCCTTAATCCGAACCGCGGCTACGACACGCTGCGCGACCTGGCGCCGATCACCCAGAGCGTCACCGTCACCAGCATTCTCGTTACTCACCCTTCGGTACCGGCGAAAACGGTGAAGGAATTGCTGGCCTACGCGCGCGCCAAACCGGGCAGCCTCAACTACGGTTCCTCGGGCAACGGCACCATCACACATCTGGCCGGCGAACTGCTGAAACACATGGCCAAGGTCAATATCACGCATGTTCCTTACAAGGGTGGCTCGCCTGCTTTGACCGCGCTGGTCTCCGGCGAAGTCGATCTGACCTATGAAAACAGCCTGATCATCACGCCGCATATCAAGTCGGGCAAGGTCAAAGGCATCGCCGTCACCAGTGCCAAACGTTCTGCGCTGCTGCCGGAACTGCCGACTATCGCCGAAACCCTGCCCGGCTACAGCGCCAGCGGCTGGTACGGCCTGCTCGCGCCGGCGGCCACGCAAAAACCGGTGATCACCCGCCTGCACACTGAAGCCGTGAAAGCGCTGCGCGCACCCGATGTCGTCGAAAGGCTGTCGAGCCAGGGCGCCGAACCGGTCGGCAACACGCCGGAGGAATTCACCGCCTTCGTTCGCAGCGAAATCAGCAAATGGGCGACGCTGGTGAAAGCCGCCAATATGCGCGCCGATTGAATAAACATCTTCAACAAAAAATAGAACTCATGAATACGCTCCCGACCGCCCCCGACCTCTCCCGACTGCTCGATCCGCGCGGCGTTGCCGTTGTCGGCGCCTCCACCGATCTCACGCGCATCGGCGGCCAGCCGATCAAGCTGCTGACTGAATACGGTTACAAAGGCCAGGTCTATCCGGTCAATCCCAAATACCCGGAAATCAAGGGACTGAAGTGTTATCCCGATGTGCTGTCGGTACCCAAGCCCTGCGACATCGCGCTGATCGCCGTTTCCGGCGCGCTGGTGCCCGGCGCCATCGAACAATGCGGCAAGGCCGGCATTCCGTTTGCCGTGATTCTGTCGGCCGGATTCAGCGAGGCCGGTGAAGCCGGCAAGGAACTCAATGACAAGCTGCTCGCCGCCATCAAATCCAGTGGTGTTCGCGTCGTGGGCCCGAACTGCCTGGGCGTGCTGAACCTCGACGCCAGCTTCCGCCTGGGTTTCGGCGGCACGCTGCAGCTCAAAACGCTCAAGCCCGGCCCCATCGCGATGGTCACGCAATCCGGCGGCTTCGGTTTCGGCGTGGTCGCCGTCGGCTGCTATTACGGTCTCGGCTTCAACCACGTGATCTCCACCGGTAATGAAGCCGACCTCACTGCGCTCGACTGGATGGAGTACCTGATCGAACGCCCTGACGTCGAAATCCTCACCGCCTTCCTTGAAGGCACCACCGAAGGCCTGCGCCTGCGCCGGCTTGGCGCGCGCGCGCTGGAACTCGGCAAACCGATCCTGATCTGGAAAGTCGGCAACACCGATGTCGGCAGCAAGGCTGCGACTTCGCACACGGCACGCCTGACCGCCGGTTATGAACTGTTCCGCACCGCTTTTCGCGAAGGCGGCTTCATCGAAGTGCAGGACGTTGATGATCTGATTGATTACTGCAAGGCCTTCCGCGCCAAGAAACTGCCGCGCGGCAACGGCGTCGGCGTGATGACGCTGTCCGGCGGTGCCGGCGTGCTGCTCGCCGATCGCTGCACCGCGCGCGGCCTGACGCTGCCGCGACTGACCGACAAGACAAGGGAGACGCTGCGCGGCATCGTTGTCGCCTATGCCTCGATTGAAAACCCGATCGACACCACCGCCCAGGGCTACAACGACAACTTCGCCTCGTACACCAAAACCATGCGCGAAGTGCTGGCCGATCCCAATATCGACTCCATCGTCGCCCGCTCGCCGCGTGGTACCGTGGCCCAGGCTTGGGCTGAAGGCCTCGTCGAAATGCTCAAGGGTGTCGACAAGCCGCTGCTGCTGAACTGGCCGACCTCCCCCGACGACAACCGCGCCGCAATGGATTATCTGGAGCAGAACGGCGTGCCCTGCATGCTCGCGCCGGGCCGCACCGTCGATGCACTGGCCGCGCTCAATGATTTCGCCGGCAAGCGTCGCGTATTCGAAGCCACACGCGCCCGCGGCGGCAAACGCGCCATTGCCAAACAGAAACTCGATCTGTCCGGTTCGGGCACGCTGGGCGAACATGCCTCGAAAGCACTGCTGCAGGCTTACGGCATTCCGGTCACCGGCGAAAAACTGCTGGCGCCCGACGCCGTGGAAAAACTCACGGCCACACCGCTGCCCTTCCCGCTGGCAGTCAAGATCGAATCTGCCGACATCCCGCACAAGACCGAAGCCGGTGTGATCCGCCTCAACATCACCAGCCTCGACGGTCTGAAACAGGCGGCCCGAGAAGTGCTCGCTGCCGCCAAACAATATAAGTCCGATGCACGCATTGCCGGCATTCTGGTGCAGCAGATGGCCACGGGCGAGGAAGTCATCCTCGGCGTCGTCAACGATGCCCACTTCGGTCCGGTGGTGGCTTTCGGCCTCGGCGGCGTGTTTACTGAAATCATGCATGACGTGACCCACCGCTTCGCGCCCTTTGATGCCGAAACCGCGAAATCCATGATCCACGAGATCAAGGGCGTCAAACTGCTGCAGGGTTATCGCGGCAAGCCGCCGTGCAATATTGATGCATTGGCCGATGCCATTGCGCGGCTGTCGCTGCTGGCGGCAGACCATGCCGACCGTATTGGCGAGATCGACATCAATCCGCTGTTCGTCAACGCTTCCGGCGTTATTGCCGCCGATGCGCTGGTCGTTTTGAAGTAATGGATACGCCTTTCAAAACCCGCATCACCGATCTTTACGGCATCCGTCTGCCCGTCATCGCCAGCGGCCTGATGTGGCTGGCCGATCCAGTATATGTCGCCGCGGTAGCGCGCGCCGGCCTGATCGGATTCATGACGGCGGCGAGTTTCCCGGATGTGGCCGCCTTGCGCACCGGCATCCGCCGCTGCCGCAAGTTGAGCGAAGGCAAACCCTTTGGCGTCAACATCATGATCCGCGCCAGCCGTGATGGCACAGACCGTGTCAATCCGCTGATCGACGCAGTGATCGAAGAGGGTGTGAAGTTCGTCGAAACTGCGGGCAACAATCCCGAGGCTTACATCAGAAGACTCAAAGATGCCGGCATCAAGGTGCTGCACAAAGTGCCGGGCGTGCTGCGCTATGTCAAAAAAGCAGAAGCGCTCGGCGCGGATGCAGTGACCGTCATC
>JBILYA010000090.1:0-7467 GCA_044378065.1 Burkholderiales bacterium
ACGCGCGGCACGTTGTCGACCAGTCCTCCGCCGGTGATGTGCGCAAGACCTTTGACATTGATTTTCTTCATCAGTTGCAGCACGGGTTTCACATAAATCCGCGTCGGCGCGAGGATCGCATCCTTCAACGCGCGGCCGCCGATTTTCGACGTCAGCTTGACGCCGGGCTGGGCGAGGATGCGGCGGACCAGTGAATAACCGTTGGAGTGCACGCCGTTGCTGGCGAGACCGAGCACGACGTCGCCGGGCTTGATACTGCGACCGTTGATGATTTTTTTCTTTTCGACGACGCCGACGGCAAAACCCGCGAGGTCGTATTCACCGGCCGGATACATGCCGGGCATCTCCGCGGTTTCGCCGCCGATCAGCGCACAGCCCGCCATTTCGCAGCCGGCCGCGATGCCCTTGACCACATCGGCCGCCGAAGGCACGTCGAGTTTGCCGCAGGCGTAGTAGTCGAGGAAAAACAGCGGCTCGGCGCCCAGCGTCAGGATGTCGTTGACGCTCATCGCGACGAGGTCAATGCCGATGGTGTCGTGGCGTTTCCACTGGAAGGCCAGCTTGAGTTTGGTGCCGACGCCGTCGGTTCCCGAAACCAGCACCGGCTCGCGGTAACCGCGCGGCACTTCGAACAGCGCGCCGAAGCCGCCGATGCCGGCCATCACGCCGGGGCGCATCGTGCGTTTCGCGTGCGGTTTGATGCGGTCGACCAGGGCATCGCCGGCATCGATGTCGACGCCGGCATCACGGTAGGTCAGCGATTTGCGGGTGGGGGTTTTGCGTTTCAAGGGAATTCCTGCGTGTAGGGCGGGTAGGGAATAGGGAATTGGGAAAAGGGTCGGGGTCCGGTGATGGTGCAGGGCCGCGACGGAGTGCCCTGCTAAGATACGCATCCGGCAGCCGGTCTGGCCGTCACGAATTTTATCTTAAATGGGTATCCAGGGTTCCGTTCCGAAGCGCTTGCAGGCAGGGTTGCGTGCCGTCATGCCGGTCATTGCGTTCGTCCGGCCGGCCCTTCTCCTGTTCCGGTCATGAGGCAGCTTGCGCTTGAACTGGCGTCGCCGCCCGCACCGACGCTGGACAATTTTGTCACCGGTGCGAATGCCGAAGCCGTCGCGGCCTTGCGCGCGCTGGCTGATGGCGCGCCGGGTGAACGCTTCATTTATCTGTGGGGTGCGCCCGGCAGCGGCCGCAGTCATCTGCTGCGTGCGGCCCTGAAATCGTTGGCCGATGCGGGGCGCCGCGTGCGCTTGTATGGCGCCGACGAGCAACCGGTGGCAGACGAGAGTGCTGAAGTCGTCGGCGTCGATGATGTGCAGCGTCTGGATGCCCAAGCCCAGATTAATTTATTCAATATATTCAATAACTTGAAGGAATCCTCCGGGGTGCTGGTGGTGACCGGTGACTGTCCGCCGGCACGGCTGTTGCTGCGCGCCGATCTGCTGACGCGCTTGGCCTGGGGTCTGGTGTACGAAGTGCATGCCCTGAGCGAAGATGACCGTCGCGCTGCGGTGCTGGATTATGCGAACGCGCGCGGCTTCATGCTGCCGCCGGAAGTCACCGATTACCTGCTGGCTCGGGTGCCGCGCGACCTGAGTTCGCTGCGCGCGCTGGTCGATACGCTGGACCGGGTGTCACTGGAACAGAAGCGTGCGGTGACGGTGCCGCTGGCGCGTGAAGTGCTGCAGCTGGTACAACAGAAAAACTGAAACGAAAACGGAAAACTCAATGATTCTGGCGTTGTTTGATCTCGACAATACTCTGCTCGCCGGCGACAGCGATTTTGAATGGGCGCAATTCCTGATTGATCGCGGGGTTCTCGATCGCGAAGTGTATGAGGCACGCAATCAGGCGTTTTATGACCAGTACAAGGCAGGCACGCTGGATATCCACGAATTCCTCGACTTCCAGCTCAAGCCGCTGTCGCGGCATCCGCGCAAGGTGCTGGATGAATGGCATGCCGATTACATGCGTAGCCGCATCCTGCCGATGATTCGCCAGTCGGCACGCGACCTGGTCGCGGCGCATGCCGGTGAAACCCGCGTGCTGATCACCGCGACCAACAGTTTTGTCACCGCGCCGATCGCGCGCGAATTCGGCATCGAACATCTGATTGCCACCGATCCCGAGGCCCGCAACGGCGAATTCACCGGTGGCGTCGAAGGCACACCCTGTTTTCGCGAAGGCAAGGTCACGCGACTGGAAGCGTGGCTGGCCGCCCATGGGCAGAGCATTAAAAGTATTGAAAAATCAACGTTTTACAGCGACTCACATAATGACCTGCCCTTGCTCGAGCAGGTCACCCATCCGGTGGCGGTCGATCCCGATGCCAATCTGCGTGCGCAGGCGACCGCACGCGGCTGGCCGGTGATGAGCCTCGGCTGAGCGCCGGTGACGCCCATGTATAATCGCGCCGTTTTCTCCTTGCGGCGCTTGGCGCGGGTGCATCAATGGATGCAACCCGTCCCACACACGGCGCTGATTGACATTCCCGCATGATCACCAAGTTTCTCGGCCGCGTGTTTTCGGGCCGCATGTTCAAGTCCGCGAAACCGCGGATCATTCCCGTGGCCGAACACGGCATCAGCCGTGAGCGCATCGGCAGTTGCGCCTTGCGTACTTGCGATGCCTTGCAGGAAGCCGGCTATGCCGCGTTTGTTGTCGGCGGCGCGGTGCGCGACCTGATTCTCGGCCGCACGCCCAAGGATTTCGACGTCGCCACCAATGCCACGCCCGAAGAAGTGCGCGGCATTTTCCGCCGTTCGCGCATCATCGGTCGCCGCTTCCGCATCGTGCATGTGCTGTGTGGCCGCGATCTGGTGGAGGTCACCACTTTCCGCGGCCCGGCCGATGTCACCGATACCAGTCATCAGGTCGAGGACGAACACGGTCGCCTGCTGCGCGACAACGTCTGGGGCGACCAGTCACAGGACGCCGCACGCCGCGATTTCACCATCAACGCGCTGTTCTATGATCCGGCCCGCGAAGAAGTCTGGGATTACCACGGTGGTGTCGCCGATCTGAAAAGTAAAAAACTGCGCATCATCGGCGATCCGGAGCAGCGCTACCGTGAAGATCCGGTGCGCATGCTGCGCGCGGCGCGGTTTGCCGCATCGTGCGGCCTCGAAATGGATGCGGCGACCCGCAAACCGGTGAAGGCGCTGGCGCCGCTGTTGGCCAATGTGCCCGCGGCGCGCCTGTTCGATGAGATGCTCAAGCTGTTGCTGTGCGGTCACGCCGCGGAGTGCGTCAAGCGTCTGCGCAAGGAGGGCCTGCACCACGGCCTGCTGCCGATGCTCGACGTCATTCTTGAGCAGCCAATGGGCGAGCGTTTTGTCATGCTCGCGCTGAAAAATACCGATACCCGGATCCGCACCGGCAAGACCATCTCGCCGGCATTCCTGTTTGCGGCGCTGCTGTGGCACGAGGTGCTCGCCGCCTGGAAAAAGCATCAGGCCCGCGGCATGCCGCCGGTGCCGGCGCTGCATGAGGCGATGGATGGCGTGCTTGACCAGCAGACCGAACAGCTGGCGATCCCGCGGCGATATTCATCCGACATGAAAGAGCTGTGGATCATGCAGCCGCGTTTTGAACAGCGCGCGGGGCAGCGCCCGTATCGTTTGCTCGAACAGCCGCGCTTCCGCGCCGCTTATGATTTTCTGCTGCTGCGCTGTGAAAGCGGTGAAGTCGAAAAATCGCTCGGTGACTGGTGGACCAGTTTCCAGGATGCCGACGCCGATGCCCGCGCGACGATGCTGGTCTCCGACAGCGCACCGGCGAAAAAGCGCCGCAAACGCCGTCGCCGCAAACCGGCCGACGCCGCGCCCGCAGCGGAATAACGCTTGTGACCCAGGCGCCACGCACGGCCTGCATTGCGCTCGGCGCCAATATCGGCGAACCGCTGCGCCAGATCGAGGCCGGATTCAATGCGCTGGCGGCATTGCCCGGCACCCGGCTGACGGCGCGGTCCTCGCTGTATCGCAGCGCCCCGGTCGGTTATGCCGATCAGCCGGATTTCATCAATGCGGTGGCGCTGATCGACACCACGCTGGAACCCCATGCACTGCTCGATGCCTTGCTGGCGATCGAACGCGTCAACGGCCGCGTGCGCGAATTTCCCAATGCGCCGCGTACGCTCGATCTGGATATCGTGTTGTATGGCGATACGGTCATCCATGATCCCGGTCTGACCATTCCGCATGCGCGCATGCTCGAACGCGCTTTTGTGATGCTGCCGCTGGCCGAGATCGCGCCCGAGATGCAGGTGCCGGGGCAGGGCAAGGTCAGTGAACTGGCGGCACGCGTCGATGCCGGCAGCATCGCGCAGTTGCAGCGGATGCCGGCATGAACATGAATCCGGTTCTGAATCCGAAATACCGTTATATCGTGGTCGAAGGACCGATCGGTTCCGGTAAAACCACGCTGGCCAAAAAACTGGCGAGCCATCTCGGTGCTGCGACGCTGTTCGAAGATCCGGATGCCAATCCCTTCCTGCCGGGCTTTTATCAGGATCCTGCGCGCCACGCCTTGCCGGTGCAGTTGTTTTTCCTGTTCCAGCGCAGCAATCAGGTGCGCGATCTGGTGCAGTCCGATTTGTTCCGCGGCATCACAGTCTCTGATTTCATGCTGGAAAAAGACCCGCTGTTCGCGCGCATGAACCTGAATGACGCCGAACTCGCGCTGTACCGGCAGATTTACGATCATCTCAAGCCGCAGGCGCCGCAACCCGATCTGGTGATTTACCTGCAGGCCGGTGTGGAAACGCTGATCGAACGCGTGCGCCGTCGCGCGACCGCGTATGAAACGTCGATACCGGATGACTATCTGGTCCGCCTGGCTGATACTTATGCGCGGTTTTTCCATCATTACGATGCTGCGCCGCTGCTGATCGTCAATTCGGACAATCTGAACTTCGTTGATTCACCGGCGGATTTTGATTTATTGTTGCAGCGGATCAATGCGCTGCGCGGCCCGCGGGAATTTTTCAGCCTGGGTAACTGACCGTTAAAACCGGTTCTGCCCATCAAGAGGAAACAACATGCGTATCACGTTGAGCAATCTGCACAAGATGATGCGGGAAGGCGAGAAGATCACCATGCTGACCTGCTATGACGCGAGTTTCGCGTCTCTGCTGGACGGCGCCGGTGTCGATACGCTGCTGATCGGTGATTCGCTGGGCAATGTGCTGCAGGGTCACGAATCAACGTTGCCGGTAACACTGCGCGACATTGTGTATCACACGGCCTGCGTGGCACGCGGCGCGAAGAACGCCTTCATCATCGGCGACATGCCTTTCGGCACTTTCCAGATCAGTCCGCAGGAGACCTTTCGCAATGCCGCTGAAATCATGGCGGCGGGCGCGCAGATGGTCAAAATCGAAGGTGGCCGGCCGATGCTGGAAACCATCGCTTTCCTGACCGAGCGCGGCATTCCGGTATGCGGCCATCTCGGGCTGACGCCGCAGTCGGTGCACCAGCTCGGCGGCTACAAGGTGCAGGGCAAGGCCGAGGATGATGCGCAACGGCTGCTCGACGATGCGCGGATTCTGGAGCAGGCGGGGGCGGGCATGATCGTGCTCGAAGCCATCCCTGCGGCGCTGGCCAGTCAGGTCACGGCGGCGGCCAAGGTGCCGACCATCGGCATCGGCGCCGGCGTCGACTGCCATGGCCAGGTGCTGGTGCTGCACGACATGCTCGACGTTTATCCCGGCAAAAAGGCCAAGTTCGTCAAAAATTACATGAAGGCTGCCGCCGGATCGATCCAGGATGCGGTCGCGCTGTATGTCGCGGAAGTGCGTTCAGGCAAATTCCCGGGGCGCGAACACTCCTTCTGATTCCTGCGGCGTTCTCCGCCGCAGCCTGCGGGCGCATATATAATGCGCCCTCTTTTATCCACCACCTGCCACAGACCCACGGTCTCCAATGGACGTCATTCATTCCGTGCACGAGCTGCGCGAACGCCTGCGGCGCGAACCCGACAACGTGTTCGTGCCGACGATGGGCAATCTGCACGAGGGGCACATCGAGCTGATGCGCATCGCCAAGCCGCGCGCCGCTTGCACCGTGGTCAGCATTTTCGTCAACCGGCTGCAGTTCGGTCCACGCGAGGATTTCGACCGCTACCCGCGCACCTTTGAAGCGGATTGCGAGCGCCTGCGCAATGCCGGCGTCGATGTGGTGTTTGCGCCGGACGAGAAGGAAATCTATCCGGAACCGCAGACTTTCGCCGTGGAACCCTCCGACCTCCAGCACATTCTCGATGGCGGTGCGCGTCCCGGTCATTTCCGCGGCGTGGCCACGGTAGTACTCAAACTGTTCAACATGGTGTCGCCGCATGCGGCGATTTTCGGCAAGAAGGATTATCAGCAGTGCCTGGTGCTGTCGAATATGGTGCGCCAGTTCGCGATGCCGATTGAGTTGATTCTTGCGGAAACGGTTCGCGCTGAAGACGGCCTCGCGCTGTCGTCCCGCAACGGCTATCTGACGCCTGCGGAACGCCAGGAAGCGCCAAGGCTTTACCGGGTGCTGAAAAATTCCCGTGGTGAAATCGCCCTCGGCGCGCGTGATTACCAGCGCATCGAACTCGGCGCGATGGCCGAGCTGGCCAAGCATGGCTGGAAACCCGATTACGTCGCGGTGCGTCGCCGCGCCGATCTGCAACCGCCGTCCAACGGCGAGCGCGAGCTGGTAATTCTGGCGGCTGCCCGTCTGGGTAAAACCCGACTGATCGACAACGTCGAAGTTACCGTGCCCTGATCCGGGCACGCCCACCTCGGTCTGTCCTCTTGCCTCGTCAGAAACGGCGACGACTTTATCAGCGGTTACGTTGTGTTGCAGGTGTTGTAGTGGAGTGTTCCGCTTAGCGCTTTTTGATCTTTGAATTTTGACTTTTTGCATTGAGGGCTGGCGTGAGCCGGCCCTCCTTTTTTGACCGAACAGTCCCTTGGGTTGTCTGAATGTCGATTACACAGCGCCATCCTGGGCGACGCGATTGCGTCGGGTGAGTGTGGGGCCATTAATTCATGAAACTAAGGAGATGACTTTGAGGCTGCGCGCGCTAATGTTTGGGCTGGCAGTCTCGGTCCTCTGCGGCAGTGGAGTAATCCTCGCCGCAGAGCCGGCCGTGACTTCGCGAATGATCCTAAAAACCACCCGCGCCTGGGACGGTACGCCCATCGTTTATCCGCAGGGCACGGCAGAGGTGACGGGCATCATCGTCACGCTGGCGCCCGGTGCGCAGACCGGCTGGCATGCGCATCCGGTGCCTTCCTTCGGCATGGTGCTGGAGGGAGAGCTGGAGGTCGAGTTGCAGGACGGCCGTCGTCTGACGCTCAAGGCCGGTGACGGCCTCGCCGAGGTGTTTGAGCGTGCCCATAACGGGCGCAATACCGGCAGTGTGCCGATGAAGGTGCTGGTGTTCTACGCCGGTGTGACTGAAAAAGCACTGACGCAGATGTTGCCGGCGTCG